>JAEZVM010000141.1 GCA_023420795.1 Pseudomonadota bacterium | reverse complement strand
GAGGTGAAGGCAGCGATGTCCGGCATGCTGGCGCCCGAGAAGCGCGAACATGCACTGGGTCTGGTGGAGATCCGTCAGGTGATCATGGTCAGCAAGGTCGGTGCAATCGCCGGCTGCTATGTGCTCGAAGGCCTGGTCAAGCGCGGCGCATCGGTTCGCCTGTTGCGCGACAATGTCGTGACCTGGACCGGCGAGCTCGATTCGCTCAAGCGCTTCAAGGATGACGTGAAGGAAGTGAAGGCCGGCTTCGAGTGCGGCTTGACTTTGAAAAACTTCAACGACATCAAGGAAGGCGATCAACTGGAAGTCTTCGAGGTTCAGGAAGTCGCGCGTACGCTCTGATCCGCTTGGCGGGCGATTGCAATCGCGCATTCGCCCGCTACACTGCATCAGGAACGAAGGCGATTCTCATCATGGCTAAACACAGCAAATCCATTCCCGGTCGTGGCGTGCGCGTAGCCGATCAGATCCAGCGTGATCTGGCGGAAATCATCGCGTATGAATTGAAGGACCCGCGCGTCGGCATGATCACCATCACCGAAGTGCAGGTGACGCCGGATTATGCGCATGCGAAAGTGTTCTTCACGACGCTGGTCGATAACGAGGAGGCGATACAAAACACGCTGACCGGTTTGCGCAAGGCGGCCGGCTTCATTCGCGGCCAGCTCGGACGGCGCCTGACGATCCATACTATTCCGGAACTGCATTTTGTCCACGACACTTCGACCATGCGCGGCATGGAGTTGTCGAAGCTGATTGACGAAGCTAACGCAACCCGCGCGCAGGATTCGCAGGACTGATCTGCGTTAACAATCTTGAATTTTCATGGCCGGGTGCAGCGCCGGCATTCTTCTTCTGTTGAATATGGCGCAAGTCCCGCCCAAGAAAACTCGCGTGCCTATCCATGGTGTCCTGCTGCTCGACAAGGCGGCCGGACTTTCGAGCAATGATGCGCTGATCAAGACCAAGCGCCTGCTGAATGCGCAGAAGGCCGGTCACACCGGCACGCTCGATCCGTTCGCGACCGGACTCCTGCCTTTATGCTTCGGCGAGGCGACCAAGTTTTCGCAGGATTTGCTCGAGGCCGACAAGACCTACGAGACGGTGGTGCATCTTGGTACGACCACCTCGACCGGCGATACCGAAGGTGAAGTTCTTGCCACCCGCAATGTCGATGTGACGATTGCACAGATCGAAGCCGTACTGGAACGCTTTCGCGGCGAAATCGGACAGGTGCCGCCGATGCATTCCGCGCTCAAGCGCGACGGTAAGCCTCTATACGAATATGCGCGCGCCGGTATCACGCTGGAGCGCGA
The DNA here is from genome assembly GCA_023420795.1 of Pseudomonadota bacterium. GTDB lineage: Bacteria > Pseudomonadota > Gammaproteobacteria > Burkholderiales > Burkholderiaceae_D > Noviherbaspirillum. Next base: position 3,192 of record JAEZVM010000141.1, on the reverse strand, counting down.
GGCGCGGCGTGTCGTGATTCGGAAGCTGGAGTTGCTTGATTATCAGACACCATTCCTTCGGCTGCGGGTGACTTGCAGCAAGGGCACTTATATCCGCGTGCTGGGCGAGGACATCGGTGCGGTGCTTGGATGCGGTGCGCATCTGCAGGCGCTCCGCCGCACGCATGTCGGCGCGTTGTCGCTCGAAAACGCAATGACACTCGATATGCTCTCAGGCACGCCTGAAGCGGAGCGGGCGACAATGCTGTCTCCCGTTGATGTGCTGGTTTCCAGTTTTCCACCGGTACGCCTGCCGGAAATATTGGCAAAACGGTTTCTTCATGGCCAGCGCCTAGTGCCCGGGAAAGACGGTGTGATGCTGCCTCAGTATCAGGGCCGAGTGCGGGTTTATCGGCAAGAAGATGAAGCTTTGCTGGGCACTGCATTATTGTCGGAGTATGGTGTGCTGGCGCCGGAACGGCTCATTGCTTTCTTCTAGTTCTAAATACCGCTCCATCTTTGCCAGCGGCATTTTCAACGCTGTTCCAAACTGCAACTCATTGAAATTCCAGCGATTTCAGAGTTTTTCATGCGGCGCAACATGCTATAATTTCGGGTTCTTCAAATCCCGCCTCTAAGTCAGATTCACCATGTCAAACACTAAACGCGCTCTGCGCAACATCGCTATCATCGCGCACGTCGATCATGGCAAGACCACGCTCGTCGATCAATTGCTCCGCCAGTCGGGCACCTTCCGTGACAATCAGCAAGTCGATAACCGTGTGATGGACTCGAACGACCTGGAAAAGGAGCGCGGCATCACGATTCTGGCAAAGAACTGCGCGGTCGAATACGAAGGCACCCACATCAACATCGTAGATACCCCCGGCCACGCCGACTTCGGCGGTGAGGTGGAGCGTGTGCTGTCGATGGTCGATTCGGTGCTGCTATTGGTCGATGCGGTCGAAGGCCCGATGCCGCAGACCCGCTTCGTCACTCGCAAGGCGCTCGGCCTCGGGCTGAAGCCTATCGTCGTGATCAACAAGATCGACCGCCCGGGCGCGCGTCCGGACTGGGTCATCAATGCGACCTTCGAACTGTTCGACAAGCTCGGCGCGACAGAAGAGCAGCTGGATTTCCCCGTCATTTACGCATCCGGCCTGAACGGCTATGCGGGTCTGACGGCGGATGTGCGCGAAGGCACGCTGAAGCCGCTGTTCGATGCGGTGCTGGAGCATGTACCGGTGCGCGACGACGATCCGGACGGCCCGCTGCAGCTGCAGATTTCCTCGCTCGATTACTCGTCCTACGTCGGCAAGATCGGTATCGGCCGCATCAAGCGTGGCCGCGCCCGCGCGTTGCAGGACGTCGTGATCATGAACGGCCCGGATTCCACGCCGATCAAGGCGCGCATCAACCAGGTGCTGAAGTTCAAGGGGCTGGAACGCCAGCTGGTCGATGAGGCGCAGGCAGGCGACATCGTGCTGATCAACGGCATCGAGGAGATCGGGATCGGCAGCACCGTCTGCGCGCCCGATGCGCAGGAGGCGCTTCCGATGCTGAAGGTGGATGAGCCCACACTGACGATGAACTTCCTCGTCAATAATTCGCCGCTGGCCGGCCGTGAAGGCAAATTTGTCACCAGCCGCCAGATCCGCGAGCGCCTCGACCGTGAACTGAAGTCGAACGTCGCGCTGCGCGTGACTGATACCGGCGACGACACGACTTTCGAAGTGTCCGGCCGCGGCGAGCTGCACCTGACCATTTTGCTGGAGAACATGCGCCGCGAAGGTTACGAGCTGGCCGTGTCGCGCCCGCGCGTGGTGTTCAAGGACATCGACGGTGTCAAGTGCGAGCCGTATGAATTGCTGACTGTCGATGTGGAGGATTCGCATCAGGGCGGCGTGATGGAAGAGCTGGGCCGCCGTCGTGGTGATCTGCAGAACATGGAACCGGACGGCAAGGGGCGCGTGCGCCTCGAGTACCGGATTCCGGCACGCGGCCTGATCGGTTTCCAATCCGAGTTCATGACGCTCACGCGTGGCACCGGCCTGATGAGCCATGTGTTCGATGACTATGCGCCGGTCGATATGAACAAGCCGGAACTGGCCGGCCGCCGCAACGGCGTGCTGATCTCGCAGGACGATGGCGCGGCGGTTGCGTACGCGCTATGGAAGCTGCAGGATCGCGGCCGCATGTTCGTCAGCCACAATGACCCGGTGTACGAGGGCATGATCATCGGCATTCACTCGCGCGACAACGATCTGGTGGTGAATCCGATCAAGGGCAAGCAGCTGACCAACGTCCGCGCGTCCGGCACCGATGAGGCGGTGCGCCTGGTGCCGCCGATCCAGCTGTCGCTGGAATATGCGGTGGAATTCATCGAGGACGACGAGTTGGTTGAAATTACGCCGAAGAGCATCCGCCTGCGCAAGCGCTTCCTCAAGGAGCATGAGCGCAAGAAGGCTTCCCGCGAAGCGGCGTAACCTGTCTTTTCACGCAAAACCCGGCCGCCTTCCGAACGCCGGGTTTTTTTATTCCGAGATCCAGTCATGCCATTAATGAATACGCATCAACGGGCCATCCTGCTGATGATCATTGCACCGACACTGTGGAGCATCGCCGGCGTGCTGACGCGGCATCTCGATGCGGCGCGCGGCTTTGAAATCACCTTCTGGCGCAGCTTCTTCTCGGCAATTTTCGTTGCTATTGCGCTGACTGCGCAACAGGGATTCGGGAGGGCGGTCGGCATGATCCGTGCGGGCGGCTGGCTCGGGGTGCTGAGCGGCATGATGTGGTGCGTGATGTTCGTCTGCTTCATGATTGCGCTGACCAAAACTACGGTTGCTAACACGCTGATCGTGATGAGCGTGTCGCCGCTATTGACCGCGTTTCTCGCCTGGCTGATTCTCAAGCAGCGGATCGCGCAGCGGACCTGGCTCGCGATCATCGCGGCGTTCATCGGCATCATGTGGATGTTCGTCAAAGGCATGAGCAATGTGGGTGGTCAGCATCTGCTCGGCATGCTGATTGCCGGTGCGGTGCCGGTGGCTGCGGCGGTGAATCTGATCGCAATCAAGCAAGCCGGGCATGGCGTCGATCTGATTCCGGCGGTACTGCTGGGCAGCGTGTTTTCCGCCGCATTGATGCTGCCGCTCGCATGGCCGCTGCAGGCATCGCTGCACGACATCGGGATTCTTGCGGTGCTCGGCT
>JAEZVM010000133.1 GCA_023420795.1 Pseudomonadota bacterium | reverse complement strand
AGTTCCTCGACCTTCTTGCCGACGACCATCATCAGGTCGGCCAGCTCGTCTATGATGATCACGATGGTCGGCAGCTTCTCCAGCGGTTCCGGCGCATCCGGCGTCAGGCTGAACGGATTCGGGATCTTTTCTTCCTTCTTGTCTGCCTCGGCGATCTTTGCGTTGTAGCCAGCAAGGTTGCGCACGCCCAGCTTGGACATCAGCTTGTAGCGGCGCTCCATCTCGGCCACTGCCCAGTTCAGAGCATTGCCGGCCTGCTTCATGTCGGTCACCACCGGTGCCAGTAGGTGCGGAATGCCTTCATAGACCGACATTTCCAGCATCTTCGGATCGATCAGGATCATGCGCACACTGTTCGGATCGGACTTGTACAACAGCGACAGGATGGTCGCGTTGATGCCCACCGATTTACCGGAACCAGTGGTACCCGCAACCAGAAGGTGCGGCATCTTCGCAAGATCGGCCACCACCGGATTACCGGCAATGTCCTTGCCGAGCGCGACCGTTAGTGCAGACGCGCTGTCGTTGTACACCTTGGAGCCGAGGATCTCGGTCAGGCGCACGATCTGGCGCTTCGGATTCGGCAATTCCAAACCCATGTAATTCTTGCCCGGGATGGTCTCGACCACGCGAATGGAAGTAAGCGACAACGAGCGCGCAAGGTCGCGCGCAAGATTGACGATCTGGCTGCCCTTCACGCCGGTAGCCGGTTCGATCTCATAGCGGGTAATCACCGGACCGGGATAGGCGGCCACCACTTTCGCCTCGACGCCGAAGTCGGACAGCTTCTTCTCGATCAGGCGGCTGGTGAATTCCAGCGTTTCAATGCTGACGGTTTCCTGCGCCGGCGGCGGCTCGTCCAGCAGCGACAATGGTGGCAGGTTGGTGTCCGGCAGATCGGAGAACAGCGACACCTGCTTTTCCTTCTCCACGCGTTCGGACTTCGGCACCGCGACCACCTGCGGCTCGATGCGAATCGGCGTGTGCTCGACGATCTTTGCCCGTTCCTGCACCACCGCTTCCTCACGCTTGACTGCGGCGACCTGGCCGGCCTTGCGGTCTTCGCGCGCCGCGTACAGGTGGCGCAGCTTGACGATACCGTCTTCGATCGCGCCGCCGATGCGCTCGGCGACTGCCAGCCAGGACACATGAAAAAACAGCGAGAAGCCGACGCCGAACAGCAGCAGAAGGAACAGCGTCGCGCCGGTGAAGCCGAACGCGCTCTGTGCCGCGCCGCCGATCAGTTCACCCAGCACACCGCCCGGCGCGCGCGGCAGTTGCGCCTTCAGCGTGTACATGCGCAGGTATTCAATCGCCACGCTGCCCATCATCAGCAGCACGAAGCCGATCGAGCGTATCCATACCTCGTGATGATGTTCCGGTTCAAGCTCCTTCTCCAGCAGGAAGCGGTGCGACAGGTGCCGGTAGCCGACCCAGACCGAGCGCAGCAAATAAACGCAGAACCACCATGCCGAAAAGCCGAAGATGAACAGCGTCAGATCGGCGATCCATGCGCCGATGCGGCCGCCCCAGTTGCTCAGCTGCGGCACCACGCTGGCTTGCGACCAGCCGGGATCAGCTTTCGAATATGTCAGAAAGATAAGAACCAGATAAACGGTGACGATGGTGAGGACAAACCAGCGCGCCTCGGACAGCAGGCGCACCAGCCGGTTCGGCAACTGCGGTGCTTCCGGCGCGGTATTGCGGGTATAGGCTTGGGTTGTTCGGGTCATAACTTGTGAGGATCGTGATGCTTCTTGTCGCGGCCACGGCGGCTGCGTTTTTTGGATTGCCGCCCGGCCCTGCATGGCAGGTTCGTCTATAATCTTAACCAGTTTTTCGGGCGCAATATCGAATAACACGGGAAGCAGTTGAAATTTCGTCTTTTGGCGACATATGCAACGAAAGCCGGACCGGTATTGAGGCCTTCCCCACAATCCCTTCACTCCCCACGATATTGCTATGGCAACCACCAAACACGCCCACGTACTGATCATCGGTTCCGGCCCAGCCGGTTATAGCGCGGCAGTCTATGCCGCACGCGCGAACCTGAAGCCGGTGCTGATCACCGGCGTCGAGCAAGGCGGCCAGCTGATGACCACCACCGATGTCGAGAACTGGCCGGGCGATCCGATGGGCGTGCAGGGGCCGGAACTGATGCAGCGCCTGCTGCAGCATGCGGAACGATTCAATACCGAAATCGTGTTCGACTATGTTCACACCGCCAAGCTGAACGAGAAGCCGATCCGGCTGATCGGCGACAACGGCGAATACACCTGCGACGCACTGATCGTGGCCACCGGCGCATCGGCCCAGTATCTTGGCCTGCCGTCCGAAGAAGCGTTCATGGGCAAGGGCGTGTCGGCCTGCGCCACCTGCGACGGCTTCTTCTACAAGGGACAGAACGTGGCCGTGATCGGCGGCGGCAATACTGCGGTGGAAGAAGCGCTGTACCTGGCCAACATCGCCAACAAGGTGACGCTGGTCCATCGCCGCAACAAGTTCCGTGCCGAGCCGATCCTGATCGATCGTCTGATGGCGAAGGTCGAGGAAGGCAAGATCGAACTCAAGCTCGACTACACGCTGGACGAAGTGACCGGCGACGACAGCGGCGTCACCGGCATCAACATCAAATCGACCGTCGACGGGCAGATCAGCAAGGTGGCGGTGCACGGCGTGTTCATCGCGATCGGCCACAAGCCCAACACCGGCATCTTCGAAGGCCAGCTCGAGATGCACAACGGCTACATCAAGACCAAGGGTGGCAGCGAAGGCATGGCGACGGCGACCAACATCCCCGGCGTATTCGCCGCCGGCGATGTGCAGGATCACGTCTACCGCCAGGCAGTCACCAGCGCCGGCACCGGCTGCATGGCCGCACTCGACGCGCAACGCTATCTGGAAAACCAGGAAGGCTGATCCGGTAGCAGCAAAGGCAGCAATCCGTCCGCATCGGTCCCGGTGCGGACGGTATCGGGAAACACATCATGTCCGGTCCCATCAAGGACTTCGCCGCGCTAAAGGCCATGCGCGCGCAGATCAAGGCACAGGAAGAAGCGCGTAAGGCAGCCGAAGCCGAACGCCTGCGTCGCGAACAGGAAAGCCGGCGCGATGCCGACTTGTTTCGCCGCACAGTTGGCGACATTTCCCTTCTTCCCCCATCCGACAAGGCAGAAGCCGCCAGTCCTCGTCCTCTTCCGATCCCGCGCCAGCGCATGGCCGACGAACAGGCCGCGCTGGTGGAATCGCTGTCGGACGAATTCAACGTCGATACGCTGCTCGATACCGATCATGAACTGAGCTATGCGCGTATCGGCATCGGTGCCGATATTCTGCGCAAGCTGCGGCGCGGCCACTGGGTAATTCAGGGGCAGCTCGACCTGCATGGCATGCGCCGCGACGAAGCGCGCGAAGCGCTGGCAGCGTTTCTTCGCAATGCCGTCAAGAGCGGCCTGCGCTGCGTACGCATCATTCATGGCAAGGGGCTCGGCTCGGTCAACAAGGAGCCGGTACTGAAGAACAAGGTGCGCAGCTGGCTGGTGCAGAAAGAGGAAGTCATCGCGTTCTGCCAGGCGCGTGCAGCCGAAGGCGGCGCGGGCGCGCTGGTGGTATTGCTGAAGGCATAAACTGCGGATCTATCTGCTCCGTCGAGCGCAGGTAGAACGCTCCACGACCCAGACACCGGTATCTGTTGCATTCTCTTTCGCCGAAGTATCATGCATGTCAAACAAACTCGGCGCGCCGCATGTCCCTGATAAAAATCCTCGAAATCCTTGCCATTCTGGTCGGCGCCTTCTCCGGTTTCATCGAAGCGCGCAGCAAGAAGATGGATGTGGCCGGCATCTTCACGGTAGCGTTCATTACCGCCTTCGGTGGCGGCACCTTGCGCGACATCCTACTCGATAAGCGCCCGCTGTTCTGGGTCACACATCAGGAATACGCGATTCTGATTTTCCTTCTGGCGCTGGTGGCGGTGCCGGCGATGCGCACCTTGCGCAAGATCGTTTCGGAACGGCTGATCGTCGTGGCGGATGCGCTGGGGCTTGGCCTGTTTTCGATCGTCGGCGTGTCACAGGCGCTGGAGGCCGGCATGCCGCTGTTCATTGCGTCGATGATGGGCGTGATTACCGGGATTTTCGGCGGTGTGCTGCGTGATATCGTCTGCAACGAGATCCCGATGGTGCTGCGCGACGGCAGACCTTACGCGATCTGTTCCTTTGCGGGATGCTGGATGTATCTGCTGATGCAAAAATCCGGCATACCGCCGGATTTTTCATTGTGGTCGAGCGCCCTGGCCATCTGCGTACTGCGCCTGCTTGCCTGGGCCAAGGACGTTCGTTTCGGATAAGCCTCTACAAATTCAGCGACGCGATCAGACCGCGTCGGCGCCGGTTTCTCCGGTACGGATGCGGATCACCTGCTCCACCTCGCGCACGAAGATCTTGCCGTCGCCGATCTTGCCGGTCCGTGCCGCCTTGATGATCGCATCAACCGCCTGCTCCACCACCTTGTCATCGACGACTGCCTCGATTTTCACCTTCGGCAGGAAATCGACCACATATTCAGCACCCCGGTACAGCTCGGTATGTCCCTTCTGGCGGCCGAATCCCTTCACTTCCGTTACCGTCAAACCGTTAATGCCGATTTCCCCCAGTGCCTCGCGCACTTCGTCCAGCTTGAATGGCTTGATGATTGCAGTAACCAGCTTCATAAAAACTCCTTAGATTAATTATCACTCGCGAAACTTTGAAGTAATCGGATAGCGCCAGTCGCGACCGAATGCGCGATGCGTGACGCGGATGCCGACCGGTGCCTGGCGGCGCTTGTATTCGTTTATTTTAATCAAACGCGTCACGCGTTCCACATCTTCACTGCGATAGCCCGCGGCAATGATGTCGGCAATGCTGTGATTCTCTTCCATGTACATTTGCATGATCGCGTCCAGCACTTCATATGCAGGCAGCGAATCCTGATCGGTCTGGTTCGGGCGAAGTTCCGCAGACGGCGCGCGCGTCAGGATCCGCTCCGGGATCACTTCGGAAATCGCGTTGCGGTGCGAGCACAGCCGGTACACCAGCGTCTTGGCGATATCCTTGATCACCGCGAAGCCGCCCGCCATGTCACCGTACAGCGTGCAGTAACCGACCGCCATCTCGCTCTTGTTACCGGTGGTGAGCACGATCGAGCCGTACTTGTTCGACAGCGCCATCAGGATGGTGCCGCGAATGCGGGCCTGGATGTTCTCTTCGGTGGTGTCTTCCGGCAGCCCCTCGAATTCCTTCGACAGCGTACGACGGAAGGCATCAAAACAATCGACGATCGGAATCTCGTCGTAGCGCACGCCCAGCCGCTTGACCATGTCGCGCGAATCGAGCCAGGAAATCTCGGCGGTGTACGGCGAAGGCATCATCACCGCGCGCACCTTGTCGGTGCCAAGCGCATCGACCGCGACTGCCAATACCAGCGCGGAATCCACGCCCCCTGACAGGCCGATGATCGCGCCGGGGAAGCCGTTCTTGCCGATGTAGTCGCGCACGCCGAGTACCAGCGCCTGATAAACCTGCGCCTCGATCGTCTGCTCCGCAGCGAGAGACCCGGGCTTCGGCTGTGCGCCTTCGAACTCGACGATCTGCAGATCTTCCTCGCAATGCTTCATCTGCATGCAGACGGTGCCCATGCCATCCATCACGAAGGAATTGCCGTCGAAAATCAGTTCATCCTGACCACCGACGAGATTCGCATAGACCAGCGGCATGCCTTCCGCGCTGACATGAGTACGCATCACGTCATAGCGCAGATGCTGCTTTTTCATGTGGAAAGGAGAGCCGTTCGGCACCAGCAGCACCTGCGCACCGGCGGCCTTCGCGCGGCCCGGAGCATGCGAGAACCAGGTGTCTTCGCAAATATTGATGCCGAAGCGGGTTCCCTTTACCTCGAACACGAAGGGCTCGTCCGACGACGAGAAATAACGCTTTTCGTCGAATACCGTATCGTTCGGCAAATCGTGCTTGCGATATGTGCCGAGCGTCTTGCCATTGACGAGAACGGATGCCGCATTGAAGCGCTTGCCGTCCTTCAGGAGAGGATGGCCGACGACAACATGCAGATCCTTGAGATCGGCCAGTTCCATGGCAAGCGCGCCCAACTCCTGAACGCTTTTTGCGTAGAATGAATGACGCAGCAACAAATCTTCCGGGGTATATCCGGCCAGCGACAATTCCGGGGTGACTACGATGTCCGCGCCCTGCGAGGCGGCGCGACGCGCGAATTCCACGATCTTTGCACGATTGCGGGCGAAGTCGCCGACGGTGCTGTTGATTTGGGCAATGGCAACTTTGACTGTCATGATGGGCAAACCGAACTGCTCAGGAAAAGCATGAATTATCAACAGTGAATTATCGCACGCGAATCGTTTCATCTCTTTCCGACATTGGCCAGCAAGCATGGAACGGGCTGCTTGCGATGCAAGCGGATAACAACCCGTTTCTTTCCTTTGCTTTCCTCGACGCATTGCATGAAACCGGCTGCGCCTCCGCTGAGACCGGCTGGCAACCGCAATACCTAACCTTATGGAATGACGGCAGGCTCCAGGCCGCACTGCCACTGTATGTCAAACATCATTCCTATGGCGAGTACGTATTCGACTGGGCATGGGCCGATGCCTACCGACGCAATCGGCTGGCCTATTATCCGAAGCTGCTGTCAGCCATTCCGTTCACCCCGGTAGCCTGCAGCCGGCTGCTGGCGCGTGATAGCGCATCGGAAGCCGCCCTGATCGCCGCCTTGTGCTCATTGCAGGAAGCCAGCGGCTTGTCCTCCACACACATCCTTTTTCCACCGGAAGCGCAGGCGCTGCGACTGAAGGATGCAGGCTTCATGCTACGAACCGGCGTGCAATTCCATTGGCTCAACCGCGGCTATCGGGATTTCGATGATTTCCTTTCGACGCTCGATCGCAAGAAGCGCAAGAACATCCGCGCCGAACGCCGCAAGGTACAGGAAGCCGGCATCCGCTTCCGCCATGTGCCGGGTACTGATGCGAGCGAAGCCGACTGGCGTTTCTTCAAGCGCTGCTACGATAGGACTTATGCCGCGCACTATTCCGAGCCTTACCTGAATCTCGACTTTTTCCTGCGTATTGGCACAACCATGCCGCAGCATGTCTTGCTGATCATCGCCGAACGTGCCGGTAGGCCGATCGCCAGTTCGCTCGTCATTCATGACACGCAGACCTTGTACGGCCGCTACTGGGGAACCGTCGAAGATGTGCCCTGCCTGCATTTTGAGACGGCTTATTATCAGCCCCTAGAATTTTGCATTTCCAACAACATCATGTGCTTTGAAGGCGGGGCGCAAGGTGAACACAAGATGGCACGCGGCTTCCTGCCGCACAAGACCTGGTCCGCGCACTGGCTTGCGCATCCCGCGTTCGCCGATGCGGTGGAACACTTCCTTGAGCAGGAGGCGGGCGGCATCGACGCGTATATTGACGAACTGGCCGAGCGCAATCCATTCAGAACGGCTTGAATGCTGCTGTTGTGAATGAACTATCCACTGCAGAATTCCTTGCCAAAAACAACACTTCACGGCATGCTTTTGCATCATGACAACCTTGGCTGATGCAATCACCTCGCCGCCAACCAGCCCTTCGAATGTTCCGATCGCCCGGATCGGACGTTTCTATGTCACGCGGGAACTGGGCCGCGGTACCTTGGGTTGCGTCTATCTGGCACACGATCCGGTGGTCGGCCGCGACATTGCGATCAAGACCTTCAATCCGCGCCTGACACCTGCGGAAAAGAGCAAATACCAGCACCAGTTCATCAACGAGGCTCGCGCCGCGGGTTGCCTGTCGCATCCGCACATCGTCACGATCCATGATGCGTCCAGCGAAGGCGGGACTGCCTACATCGCGATGGAATACCTGCAAGGACGGGAGCTGCACAAGATGCTCGCCAGCGGTCACCGCTTCAAACCCGATGAGGCGGCGTCGATCGCCTGGAAGATCGCCGACGCGCTGCATCATGCGCATTGCAAGGAAGTCGTTCATCGGGATATCAAGCCCGCCAACATTTTCATGGTGAAGGAAGATCAGCCCAAGCTGATCGATTTCGGCATCGCCCGGGCCCCGAACCGGACCGCCGAACGACCGGCAAGCGCGGAAGAGCCATACACCATGTTCCATCCGAACAGCCTGCTCGGCACGCCCAACTACATGTCGCCGGAACAGGCGCTGGGCAAGCCCGTGGATGCGCGCACCGACATTTATTCGCTCGGTGCGGTGATGTATGAAATGCTGGTTGGCCGCACGCCGTTCCGGTCGGACAGTGCTTCCAAGTTGTTGCAGCAGATTGCCTATAAGGCGCCGCCGGCACCGCATGAAGCCGATCCGAAAATTCCCCTCGCGCTGTCGCACATCGTGATGCGGGCAATGAGCAAGCGCCCCGAAAAGCGCTATCAGGATGCCGAACAAATGGCGCTCGATATCAAGCGCTATTTGCTGAAGCAAAGGCGCGCGCATCAGCACATGCAGGTCGCTCTTGCGCCGCTGACGCAGCAGGAAGGCCGGAATCTGCCGGCAAGGCTGCGCCGGCTACGCTGGATCGCGGCTCTCGCGCTGATCGCCACTGCGGCAATCGCCAGCACGGGTCTGCTGCGTTGATTTCTCCGACGGGACAGAAGTAGATTCCCCATAAAAGAAAAGCGCACCACATGGGTGCGCTTCATTGCGTTCCGGAGGAATCGATCAATTACTTGCTGTGTTCCTTGTTGTAGTTCTCGACGCCCGCCAGGATTTCAGCCTTCGCCTCTTCCGGACCATACCAGCCGTCAATCTTGACCCATTTGCCCTTTTCGAGATCCTTGTAATGCTCGAAGAAGTGCTGAATCTGGTTCAGGCGCATCTGGTTCATGTCTTCCGGCTTTTGCCAGCGACTGTAGAGCGGCAGAACCTTGTCCACCGGAACGGCCAGCAGCTTCGCATCACCGCCCGCCTCGTCCGTCATCTTCAGCACGCCGATCGGGCGGCAGCGCACCACCACGCCGGGAATCAGCGGGAACGGCGTGATCACCAGCACATCGACCGGGTCGCCGTCATCGGAAATGGTTTGAGGAATGTAGCCGTAGTTGCACGGATAGTGCATCGCGGTTCCCATGAAACGATCGACGAAGATCGCGCCGGTTTCCTTATCGACCTCATATTTGATCGGGTCGGCATTCATTGGAATCTCGATAATGACGTTGAAATCTTCCGGCAGGTTGCGTCCGGCAGGTACATTACTCAAACTCATCGTGCTCTCTCAGAAGGTAAAGAAAATTTTGCAGTCGCAGATTATAGCGGCTTTCATTCGCAACTTGTGCATTGCAGCACACCAATAGCAGGCGAAATCAAGGAAAACCGCTTCATGGGAGGGAATGGATAACGGACGATTGACAACCGGGGTTCAAAGAATCGTTGCCAACGCACATTGCCGATAATGAACTGCCGCCTGCTCCGACTGATTCAGCGCCTCATGCAACTGGGCCAGCTTCAGGTGCGCTTCGCGCACCGCCTCCGCTTCGCTGGCATTCGACAGCGCGTTTTCCAGATGACGCTGCGCCTTGCCCCACAATTTTTGTCGGAAGCACAGCACTCCCAGCGTAAGCTCCAGCTCGGCATCGTTCGGCCGCGTCTTTGCCCATTCCTCGCAGCGTTCGATCTGCGCGAGAAGCGCGGGTGAGCCTTCGCTGCCCGCAGAACTGCCGTACGCGCGCACCAGCCGTTCATCCCATTCTCCGGACAATGCCTGCTCCACCACGGTGCGCGCTTCATCATGCAGCCCGATGGCATTAAATGCATTGGCGGCACGGATCGCAACGGACGGGCGCACGCGGTCATCTGTGGGAATGCTCGCCCACACACGGCGGAGCGATTCGGCGTCATGCGATTGCCTGGTCAGCAGATCCTCATAGGCCAGTTCACGCAGGCGGCGCGACAGGGCCGGATGAAGCGCATTGCGCTTGTCCAGCAACCGCACGAGGCGCAACACTTCGGGCCAGTTCTTTGCGCGCTGGTTCGCCTTCAGCGCAAGCCGCAACGCATGGATATGGCGCGTGCCGCTGGAATTGAGTTCATTAACCACCTCCAGCGCATTGTCTGCCTCGTTGCCATCGACCAGCAATTCGATCGAAGTCATCAGCCGCGCCGTCTTGAGCGTCTGCTCTTCCTGAATCTTTGCCAGCCACTCGTTCCTGCGTGCGGGCTGACCTATGCGATGCGCGGCACGGGCTCCGATCAGGGCTGCAAGACCGGCGTTGTCCGGGCTCTCTGCAGCACGCTCCGCAGCCTTCTCCGCATGGCCGAAACGCCCCTCGAACAGCGCCTTCAAGGCATCGCGCAGCGCGCGGTTCCCTTCGCGCTCGCGCTTTTCCCTGCGATAGGCGGCGACGCGTTGCGGCATCTGCTGCGTGTTGCGGATCGCGATCAGGATCGTATAGACCACCACGAACAGGAGCGCGACCAGTACAACGAACAGGTTGAGCGACAGGTCGATCCGGTACGGCGGATAAAAGAAGACGACATTACCGGGATTGAAGCGGGCGCCGACGGCAAGGCCAATGGCCGCCGCAAACAGAATGACGAGCGTCAGGAAAATGCGCATGATTGTTATGGCTTCGCCTTGTAGTTACGCACGGCGTTCAGGCTTTCAGCCAGAGTCGGCATTTCGATGGACAGGTTGCTTGCCTGTACCTGCCGCAATAGCGCCTGCGCGGTTTGCGTCTGCTTTGCGCGGGTGTCGAAATACTTGGCAATCGTGTCCTGTGCGGCGACCAGGTCGCTGCGGAATGCGGATTCGTTACGGGTGAGCAGAGCCAGGCGCGCATTCAGCAAGCGCAGCTTCAGGTTCTCGCGCGCATAGTATGCCTGCGTCGGCGAAAGCAGCAACGCATCCGGCGATTCGACGTTGCGCACGCGGATCAGCTGCCTGATTTCGCCCCACATCTCGCTGGTCCAGCTGTTCCATGCCTCTTCCAGCCGGACTGCCCAGTCCGCTGCGGCAGAATTCTTTTCCGGCATGGCTTTGGTCTCGGTGCCTTTACGAGCGCGGCGCGATTCTTTCGGCTGGGTCGCCGGCAATGCCGGTTTTTCATCCGACAGCAACGGCATACCGTCGATCTGGCCGATCACGCTGTCGAGGCGCAGAGCGATGCCCGTCAGGTCCACCACCGGCAAGGACTTCAGCCGCTCCAGATCCTTCGCAATTGCACGGCGGATGAGGATGAACTGCGGCTTGTCCGAGCGCGACAAGCGGTTATCCGCATTCTGCAATGCGATGACTGCGCCCTGCACATTGCCTGCCAACTGAAGCTGCTGGCTGGCGGTGGACAGCACCTGTTCGATCTCGGCCAGCGCCCAGTCGTCGCGGCTCTTGGAAAGCTCCTGATACAACTGCTCGAGGGCGAGCTGCTGACTCTGTGCCTCGACCTGTTTGCCTTCGAGAACATTAACCTTGGCCTGCAGCTCTTTCATACCGTCCGCGACCGACTTCACCATCACCTTGGTCTCGGCTGTCACCGTCTCACCGCTCTTGAGGCGCTGCGCCAGTTCCTGGCGCAGGCTGTCGATTTCGCGTTGCGCAAACCACCACTGCGCGATCAGCAGCAATGCAAGCACGCCGAGCGCGACATAAATCAGTTTGTGGATTGGCAGCGAACGCGCCGAACTGCCATTCTGCATAACCGGAGAAGAGGAAGTCGCTTGCGCTGACTGATTCAAGTTGGAAGAGGATGGCAATTCGTTCATGCTCGAAATTGTAACGCGGCTATCAGCTGTTCGTCGCCGGATCCGGTCTGCGTGATATTGGCAAAACC
>JAEZVM010000131.1 GCA_023420795.1 Pseudomonadota bacterium | reverse complement strand
AGGGGACCTACAGCGCCTACGGTCGCGAGCTTGCAATCGAACAGGGCATATTGCGATTTGGCGGCCCGCTCAACAATCCGGCGCTCGATATCCTCGCAATGCGGCGCGGGCAGGAAGTCGAAGCCGGTGTGTCGGTGCGCGGCACGGTATTAAATCCTCGCATCACGCTGGTTTCGGAGCCGTCCGTGCCGGACAGCGAAAAGCTCTCCTGGCTGGTTCTCGGCCGCGGCCTCGATTCGGCTGGCGAAGGTGACATGGGAGCGCTGCAGGCGGCGGCTGCCGCCCTGCTGTCCGACAGTGCGCAGGCCGGCGTCGAATCACGAATTGCCAGCGCGTTCGGACTGGATACATTCAGCGTCGGCACCAGCCAGGACAGCCTGCAGCAGCGCATCGTCACGCTCGGCAAGCAGATTTCCTCGCGGCTGTATCTCTCTTACCAGCAAGGACTGGAAAGTGCCGGTAGCGTGGTGCAGCTACGCTACATTCTTTCGCCCAAGCTGTCGCTCGAAGCGGAAGCAGGCACCCGCAGCGCGATTTCCCTGTTCTACAACATCGCCTTCGACTGAAGGAAGGGTTCTGTCTTTGCGCTGCCGGTGGTGCTCTATCCGACGAACGCTATTTACCGTCCGGCTTTTCGCTCGATGTATCGCCCTGCGTGCCGCCGCTGGCACCCGAGGAATCCGTGCCGGCCGATTCTCCTGAAGTGCTGTCGGCGGGCTTTGCCTTGCGCGCCTTGGCCTTTTTCTTCTTCATCGGCTTTTTCTCGTCGCTCGCCGCTTCATCGCTGCTGCCGGAAGTGGCATCCCGTTCTCGCGCCTGCTGGCGCTCCTGGATTTCTCTTGCGCGCTGCTCTACATCGGCAATCTTCGCGGGATCGGTGCTTTCCGTGATTTCCGACGAGGGAGACTGCGCATAGGCTGTCGCGGCGAACGACAGCATGGTGAAAAGAATTGCGGCTGCTGGCTTCTTCATCTGTTACCTCCGTCATGTATTTCAGAAGCACACCGGTTTTTCCGACGTGCATGGCACGACTTTGCTCACAGATAGGACTACGTTAGCCAGTTTCAGTTTCGCCAACTATTAAAAATTCGGTAAGCGGATGTGTTGCCTCAACTATTAATTGGCAATATCGCCATCAGCTCGACGGCTGCCACTGCGACTTCATCGCTCAGATCGATCTGATTGGTCGGATGGGCGATGGTATTGCAGCTCACGATGCGTTCCACGCCAGCGGCGCGCAAGTCATCCCAGGCAGTGCCGGCGAAAACAGGATGCACCGTCACGCATACCGGCGCAGGCAGCCCCGCTTCCTTCAACCGGTTAACGGCGGCAATCATGGTCTGTGCCGTCGAAGTGATGTCATCGACCAGTACTGGCGTGCCGCCTTTCCAGGCGGAAGTATCAGGCGCCGACACGACGACATCACGGTCGCCCTTGCGAGTCTTGTCGAGCATCGTATACGGGCACCCGACCGATTTGGCGACCTTCGCCGCCCACTGTTCGCTCTCCGAGTCCGGGCCGACGATCACCGGATTCTCCACGTTGGCCGCGATCCAGTCGCCGATCACCGGCGCGGCACGCACCACCTTGGTCGGGATGCTGTAAATTTCGTTGAGCTTGTGATGCCGGTGCAGGTGCGGATCGACCGTCACCAGCCAGTCGCAGAAGTCCGACACAAAGCGGGCGAAATGCGCGGAAGTCACGCCCTCGCCTTCCTGGAAGCGCGCGTCCTGCCGCATGTAGGCGAGGTACGGCGCGACCAGTCCGATCCGGCGCGCGCCCAGCTCGCGCGCGATGCTCGCTGCCAGATACAGGGACATCATCTTTTCATCGGGCCGGTCCAGCGTGCAGACGAAGATCACGTCGCGGCCATGCACCGGCGACAACAGGCGGATGTAGGATTCGCCGTCCGGAAAGCGGCGCATCTCCATCTGCCCCACTTCGCAGGAAATCGCCCGGTCCAGATGCAAGGCAAATGTCTCGTTCCCGGGCATCGGGAAAAGGATCGGTATCATTTTTTTCTCCGCTTGTTTTTGATTGATTAGTCGCTTCCGGCGTGGTGGCGCAGAAATCATTCCCGCCTTAATTTTCCTGCACCAGCACCATGTCTTCCTGCGCCTCCGCATAAGTCCTGGCGTAGGCAAGTTCGCCCGGCGATTCGGCATGAATCGTGATCAGCGGCTGCCCGACTTCGACCGCGCTGCCGAGCGGCACGTGAAACACAATGCCCGCAGCATGGGCCTGCGGCGCGCCGGCAAGCTTGGCAACGCGCGCCAGCCGCCGGTTGTCGATGTCGGCTACCCGGCCGCGATGCCGCGAGGCGATCACATGGGTGTAGGCAGCGCGTGGCGGCTCGCGCATGCCGCCCTGCGCTTCACAGATTGCCTGGAACTTGTTCCATGCCTGCCCGCTTTCCAGCACGCCGCGCGCCATTGCAAGGCCGCCTCCCGCCGGTGCCTTACCGCCCAGTTCCAGTACATAGCCGGCCAGCAGCAAGGCACGCTGCCGCAGGTCGTCCGGCGCATCCGGCGCATTCTGCAGCACTGCCAGCACATCGCGCGCTTCGAGCGCCGGCCCGACGCCGCGCCCGATCGGCTGCCGGCCATCGGTGACGATGGTGCGCAGCGTGATCCCCAAAGCCTGCCCAACAGCGACCAGCCTGCTGCCAAGCGCCTCTGCCGCTTCCGGCGAGCGCACCTTGGCTGTCGGTCCGACCGGAATGTCGATTATCGCGTGCGTCGATCCCGCCGCATATTTCTTTGAGAGCACCGACGCGACCAGCTGGCCGTCGCTGTCGAGGCCGAGCGGCCGCTCGACCCGGATCAGAATGTCGTCCGCCGGGCTCAGGTTGACGCCGCCGCCCCAGGCGATGCAGCCATGTTCGCGCTCAACCACCCGGCGTATCTGCGCGATATCCAGCTCCACCGGCGCCAGCGTTTCCATAGTATCGGCGCTGCCCGCCGGCGAGGTGATCGCGCGCGAAGAGGTTTTCGGAATCGTCAGCCCGCATGCGGCGACGATGGGCACGACGATCAGCGTAGTCCGGTTGCCCGGCAGGCCGCCGACGCAGTGCTTGTCTACCACCGGATGCGTGCTCCACTGCAGCCGCTTGCCGACGTTGATCATTGCGCGCGTGAAGGCGATGGTTTCCGCCACATCCATCCGGTTGCCGGCGCAGGTGGAGATGAACGCGGCCATTTCGATATCGGAATAGCGACCGTCCACGATATCGCGCATGATCTCGTTCGCGCCTTCGTTGGTGATCGGCTTGCCATAGATCTTGGCCCGCACATGCGAGAACGATTGCACCGGCGCGGGATGAAACACCTTGATGTGGTCACCGTCATTGCCGCCGAGCGCGCGCCATGCCGCTTCCGACAGGCCTGCCTCGTCCTGCGCCAGCAACGGTGCGTTCACCACGTTCAGCGTCGCGATGATGCGCTTCTTGCCGCGCCACACCTCGACTCGCGAATACGCCTCGAAGCCTTCCGAGCGGCAGATGTGGCAATCGCGGCGCATGAAGATGACCGGCTCCAGATAGGTATCGATGCCGATGCGCCGCATGCGCAAGAGATTGGCTGCGCCGTTCGCGGAGTGGATTGCCGGATGGCCTGCGTGCTTCGTCATGATTACTTCAGCTCCACGCCTTCCAGGTAATCCGGCACGCTGCAGCGCCACTTCAATTTTTCCTCGATGCGCCTGCGCAATGCATCCGCGGCATCCGGTTCACCGTGCGTGATGAAGGTGCGGCGTGGCGGCGTGCTGAAATTCGACAGCCAGTCCATGATCTCCTCGCCGTCCGCATGCGCGGACAGGTTTTCGATCTGCACTACCTGCGCGCGCAGCGGCACATATTCGCCATGGATCTTGATCGAATCCGCGCCGGCCAGCATTGCCGCGCCGCGCGTGCCGCCAGCCTGGAAACCGGCGAACAGGATGGTGTTGCGCGAATCGGAGGCGAATGCCTTCAAATGGTGCAGCACGCGCCCTCCGGTTGCCATGCCACTGGCGGCAATGATGACCATCGGCATGCGCTGGCGGTTAAGCGCCTTCGATTCTTCCACCGTATTGACCATCTTCGCCGCATGGCACATCGCCCTGCACTCCTCGTCGTTGAGGCGATGGTCCTTGCGGTGTTGGTGATACAAGGCCGTCGCATCTGCCGCCATCGGGCTGTTCAGATAGACCGGTAGCAAGGGCGGAATCGCGCCCGACTGCTTCAGCATGTGCACGTAATAGAGCAGGCTCTGCGCGCGCCCGACCGCAAAGGACGGAATCACCACGATGCCGCCCCGGTTGACGGTTTCCTGGATCGTCTTGCCGAGCAGGATCATCGGGTCGGCCGGATCGTGGCGGCGATTGCCGTAGGTGGATTCGAGCACCAGATAGTCGGTCCGCTCGATCCGGGCTGGCGGCATCATCAGCACGTCGTTGCTGCGGCCGAGGTCGCCGGAAAAAGTAAGCGTGATCTCACCGTCGTCGAGCGTCACAATCGCAGCACCAAGGATATGCCCGGCATGGTGCATTTCCGCGTGCAGCTTGCCGGCAACCTTGAAGCGCTTGCCGAACTTGACCGGCGCAAACTGCTTCAGTGCGCGTACCGCATCTTCTTCTGTATACAGAGGGAGCGCCGGGCTATGCTTGGAAAAGCCGTGCCGGTTCGCATACCCGGCCTCTTCTTCCAGCAGATGTCCGCTGTCGGGCAACAGAATGCGGCACAGGTCATAGGTGGCTTCGCTGCAAAGGATCTTTCCGCGAAAGCCATGCTTGATCAGCAGCGGAATGTAGCCACTGTGGTCGAGATGGGCATGCGTGAGCACCACCGCGTCCACACTTGAAGGCGCAACCGGAAGCTCGGCCCAGTTGCGCAGCCGTAGCTGCTTGTAACCCTGGAACAGGCCGCAATCGACCAGAAGCCTTGCCCCGTCGGCCTGAACCAGATATTTGGAGCCCGTTACTGTACCAGTCGCTCCCAGAAACTGCATATGCATGTGAAACCCTTCGTAACCGCTCAGCGATGATGGAAATTGAAGTGTGGAAACAGTTTACACACTATCCCGAATATCGATTTTCTTGCCATTGATGTGGATCAATCATGGCCGGCAAGACTGCACGAGCACGGGAGAGAGGGAAGCGGCGCAGAAAAGCGCCGGTGTTTGTCGAGCGGTGTGAAGATTCAGAAGCGGTATTCCGGATTCTTTGCATCGAAGGCATCGACAGGGAGCTTCTTGCGTTCGATCGATTCGAACAGAATGTGCTCGAATACCAGGCCATCATTGTCGCGGCTATCCACCATGCGGATCATCGGTTCGCGCAGATCCAGCCAGAAGCGGACCTGCTTCGCGTAATAAGGCGGCATGCCGGGATTGTCGTAAACCACTTCCGCGTAACGCCGGCCGTTCTCGCGGACCACCCTGGTGCTGGCGGGCCGGGTAGGCAAGTTAAGCGCGCGCTTTCTTTCTAGATCCGCTTCCAGCTGCGACAGTATGTAAACCAGGCCGAGATCGCGCACCGTGTGTCGCGACTGCGCCCGCGCCAGCGCACCATCGACCGAGACATTCATCGACACCACGCCAAACAGGCCGCCGACATGCGCGAGCATTTTCCTACTGTCCTTGCCGGCGTCGTACAGCACTTCCTGCCCTGCCCTCATGCCGCCGTTCTCCCAGCGCGCATATATCGTGAGCGGCTCGTGGCGCAGCCGCACGAACATGCGTTCAGGCGTCTCCGGCAGTTCGTCGCTTTCCTTCACGCGCTCGCGGCGCAGCATCAGGAATTCATATTCCGGCGTCTGCTCGGTCATGCGCTTGACCGGGCAGAACAAGGACGAAGACTCCAGCGATTGCAGAATGGCCTGCAGTTGCGCGTCAGAAGCCTTGGCCAGTTGCTGGCGGCTCATGCTCTGAATAAACCAGTCGCACTGCGAAGCAGGGTCCATTGCAGACAGGCGGCTGCGCAGTTCTTCGACATTGCCGAGCGAGCTTTCTTCCGCCGCTGTCGCAGCTGATGTGCCCAATAAAAGCGCAAACAAAATCGCAATGGATTCGGCCCGGAATATCTCTATTTTGTTTGTGCGGCGCATGCTGTCTCC
>JAEZVM010000006.1 GCA_023420795.1 Pseudomonadota bacterium | reverse complement strand
CAATGCCCGCGAGCGCCAGCCCATGCCCGGAGAACCCCTGCAGGTAATAGATGTTGTCGCCGAGCCGGCCGAAGTCCGGCGCATGGTTGATGGTCGCATCGACGAAGCCGCCCCATGTGTACGGGATCGCCAGGTCGGCCAGTTGCGGGAAGACTGCCAGCATGCGCTGCCGCACATGTTCGACCAGGTTCGGCGGCGTCGCGCCGCTGAAGGCATCCGCACCGCCAAACAGCAACCGGTGGTCGGCGGTTACACGGAAGTAGTCGAGCACGAAGTTGGTGTCGGATACCGCGGCGCGGTGACGGATCAGCGTATCGGCGCGTTCTCGCGGCATCGGTTCGGTGGCGATGATGTAAGTGCCGACCGGGATGATGCGCCGCATGAGTTCTGGCGCAATGCTGCCGCCGAACTGGTCGAGATAAACATTGCCGGCCAAAATCGCAAAGCGGCAGGCGAGCTCACCCTCGGCTGTCTTCAGCGCCGGCGCATTGCCGCGCACAATCCCGGTCACCGCCGAGTCCTCGAATAATTGCACGCCTGCCGTGCGTGCCGCGTCGGCCAGCCCGAGGCAGTACTTCAGCGGATGCAGATGGCCGGATTGCATGTCATAGGCGCCGGAATGGAACTGTCCGCTGGCGATCCAGTCGCGCATCTCGGCAGCCGGGATAGCCTGCACCGGATAGTCATAGACATCGGCGAGATGCTCGATCCAGCCAAGAAGCGAGCGCGCCTTCCGCGCGGTGACCGCCAACGTCAGGTAGCCGGGCGTGTAGTCGCAGTCAATCGCATGAGCGGCGATGCGTTGCTGCAGCAGTCGCATCGCTTCGACCGAGATATCCCATGCCCGGCGCGCATCATCCGGCGACAACTGCCTTTCGATGGCCGCCTGCCCCGCATAGCCGACGATGACCTGTCCGCCGTTCCGACCGGATGCGCCCCAGCCGATCCGCCGTGCTTCCAGCAGCACGACCGAATAGCCGCGTGCCGCCAATTCCAGCGCAGCCGACAGGCCGGCATAGCCGCCGCCGACCACGCCGACATCGGCGACCATCCGGCCCCGCAGCGTGGCAGCGACAGGCGGCCGCGTCACACTGGCCTCGTAGTACGAGTTCTCGTTCAGGCCGGATTCTTTTTTCAGCAGCACGGGGAAGTCCCTGATTACGTCACCCGGAAGTTCCTGAACTGCCAGGGGTCGTCCCGGTCGAGGTCTTCGCCGAACAAGCGCTCCCTGCCGCACAGCGGATTCCAGTCGCCATAGATGCCGATCACTTCGCCCAGATAGGGCCGCGCAATCGCCATGATCGCCCCCGGATCGAGATCGTCCGGTTCCACTACGCCAGCCTTCGGATTGCGCAGCGCCCAGGCCATGCCGGCCAAGACGCCGGCCACCACCTGCAGGCTGGTCGCGTTGTTGTACGGCGCGAGCTCGCGCGCCTGTTCGATGCCGAGACGCGAGCCGTACCAGTACACGCCGCGCTCGTTGCCCATCAGGAGTACGCCGAGTTCGTCGATGCCTGTCTCGATCTCATCGCGGAGGATGCGATGCGCGGGCTGCGGCTGCCAGTTCCGTCCCGCCATCTCGTGGATCGACAGCACCGCGTCGTCGCACGGGTGGTAGGCGTAATGCACGGTGGGCCGGTACGTCACCTCGCCGCCTTCGCGCAGGGTCAGATGGTCGGCGATGGAAATCGATTCGCTGTGCGTGATAAGAAACCCGTGATACGCTCCTTCGAGCGGCGTCCAGCTGCGCACGCGGGTCGCCGCGCCGGGCCGGTTCAGGTAGATCGCCGCGCCGCCGCCGAAGTCGTGCCTGCCTGCATCCGCCGGCCAGTGCCGCTCGTGGCTGCCCCAGCCCAGTTCCGCCGGCTGCAAGCCTTCGGCGATGAAGCCCTCGACCGACCAGGTATTGACGAATTCGCCGCGCTGCTTGCGCCGCGCAGTGGTCTGCGTGTCGCGCTCGGCGATATGGATAACCTTGATGCCGAGGCGATGCGCGAGCACCGCCCAGTCCGCATGGCGCACCGGGCCGTTGACAGCTAGACCGTTGTCGGCCGCGAGCTTCAGCAGCGCCTGCTTGACGAAAACCGAGGCCAACCCAGGGTTCGCGCCCAGCGTCATGATGGCGGTCGGTCCTAAAGGATGCGTACGCCGGAATTCCAGCACTTCTTCGCGCAGCGCGTAATTGGAGCGCTGCGACGCCGGGCGCGACGCATCCATGTAAGCGCCGGCCCACGGTTCGGTGCAGGTATCCAGATACAGCGCGCCGCGCCGCCAGCACAGCTCGATCAGCGCGCGGCTCGACACATCCACCGACAGGTTGAGCAGGAAGTCTCCCTGTTGCAGTTGCGGCTCCAGCACCGGGGCAACATTGTCTTCAGTCAGCGGCTGCATTCGCAGCACGGTGCTGAATTCCTCCGCCACCTGAGCGCCGTCGGCATCGGCGGAAAGAATCGTGATCTGTTTCGGCGCGAGATCGAAGTGACGCAACAACAACGGCAGCACGGCCTGCCCAATGCTGCCGAAGCCCACCATGATCAGCCGGCCGGGAAACCGCATCCGTTGAATATCGTTGTTCATCTCGTCCTGCCCTGCTCCCGTTGCTGCCAACATAAGGCCCTTTTCAATGAGGAAATGAGGCCTAGTAAGTACACGCAAACGTCCCTACCACGACATGTGTAAGGAATGTGGAAGTTGGACGCGGCAGGGCGGCGATGGTTGCAGGAAATGAAATAACAAGCCTGCCGAAGATGGCCCGAATCAGATTCTTCCGACTGACAGAAATGTTGCCGTAAGGTAAGTTATGTAGTCTGATTCCTTTCCTGCTTATTTCCGGACTTCCTTATGGCGACCGTCTCCGACAGCCGTTTTGCCAATCTTCGTTCCCTGATCATCGAAGATCTGCCCGCGATGCGGCAGAGCATGCGCATACAGCTCGGCCAACTTGAGATCACCCGCGTCGATCAAGCGACGACGCCGGACGATGCGATCCGCCTCGTGCGCGAGAACAACTACGACCTGATCGTGTGCGACTACAACCTGGAGAAGGAAACCAACGGCCAGCAGTTGCTGGAGTTCTTCCGCTCGCAGGAATTGCTACCGCCGGCGTCGATGTTCATCATGGTCACCGCCGAGAGCAGCTACGGGCTGGTGGCCGCCGCCGCCGAGTTCCAGCCGGATGCGTATCTGCTGAAACCGCTGACTGCGGTCAAGCTGCAGGAACGTATCGTGCGGCTGCTCGACAAGCAGGCCGCGCTCCAGCAAATAACCGACCGCATGCATCAGAAGGACTTTGCCGGCGCGGCCGCGGTATGCGACCGGGTGCTGGCGATCCATCCGAAATGGGTGACCGAAATTCTCAAGCTCAAGGGCCGCCTGCTGCTGGACATCGGCAACATCGACGAAGCGCGCACCGTGTACATGCAAGCGCTCGGCATGCGCGACGACCTGATCTGGGCACGCATCGGCCTGGCCAGATGCGACATCGCTGCCGGCCGCCCGCAGGAAGCAAAGGCGCTGGTGAAGGCGGTGCTGGCGCAGAACTCCCAGTTCATTCCCGCCTACGACCTGCTGGCGCAGATTGCGCGCATGGAAAACGACGAAGCGGCCGCGCTGGAAGCGCTGACGCAGTCGAGCGAAGTGATTCCGTCGGCCCGGCGCAGCCGGATGGTGGGCGATGCCGCCTACCGGATCGGCAAGCTGGAACAGGCGCAGGCCGCTTTTGACAAGGCGGTCAAACATACCAAGGGATCGCTGACCGCGCAGCCCTCCGACCTGCTGGCGCTGGCGCAGGTACATGTCGACAAGGGCGATGCAGATGCGGCGCTGAAGCTGCTGTCGGACGTGCCGCGCGCCTTCGCCTCGGCCAGCGGCTTCGGCGCGACCCAGGCCGCGGTGCGCGCGCAGGCTTACGTGAAGCTCGGCGACCATGCGGCCGCCGACAAGGCATTCATCGCGGCCAAGAACCTGGCGCAGGGCGCGCGCGCCGACAACGCCACGCTCGCGCTGGCCAAGGCTGCATTCTCGATCGGGCTGGATGCGGAAGGCGCCGACATCCTGTCGGCAGCGGTCAAGTCGGACCACGAGAACCAGTCGCTGGTGTCGATGGCGCGCAAGGTGCTGGCCGATACCGGCAATGAAGCGATGGCCAAGGACATCATCGACAAGTCGGTCAACCACAGCATGGCGATCGTCGCCGAAGCCGAAGCGCTGATGCGCAGCGCCCGCCCCGATGAATCGCTGGCAAAGCTGGAGGAAGCGCTGCAGAGCATGCCGGAAAATACCGGCATGCTGCTGGCCGCCGCGCAGCTGCACCTGCTGTGGATGAGCCAGAAAGGACTGCACCGCGAATACGTGGCGCGCGTCAACGGTTATCTGGCGAAACTGGACGAACTGATGCCGGGAAGCGAGCGGGTGGCGAAGATGTACCGCTTCCTGCGCGAGACACTGGTCAACATCGCCAGCAAGAGGAGTTGAACTTGGACGCCGCGCTCGCCGCCATCATCGTGCATGACATCAAGAACGCGCTTGGTGTGCTCGAAGGCGAGCTGCGCGGCCTGACTGCGAAACCGGACCATGAACGCGCACAGCATGCACATGGCACCTGCCTCGGGCTGCAGGAAAAGCTGATCGGCTTCCTGACGCTTTACAAGGCTTCCTCGCTGGGGCTGACTGCAAGGATAGATGCGCATTGCCCGCAGGACTTCCTGCAGGCGCTGGCCCGGCAGGCAGGCAGCGCCAAGCCCGGCATCGACATTTCCCTCGACGCGGAGAACATGCCGGTCGTCGGTTTCTTCGACGAGGTGCTGGTGGCGCTGGCGCTTGAGGCTGCCTTGCAGAATGCTATGCGCTTCGCGCGCTCATCGATCCGGCTCGGTTGTCGGCAGGAAGACGGCGCGCTGGTATTTACCATCCGCGACGACGGTCCCGGCATCGGCGCCAAGGAAGACACCCCTTCCACCGGTCTGGGCATGAACCTGTGCAACGTCATCGCCGAAGCCCATCACAAGGACGGCAACAAAGGCCGCGCGCTGCTTGCCACGCATCCCGAAGGGG
>JAEZVM010000428.1 GCA_023420795.1 Pseudomonadota bacterium | reverse complement strand
TTGTTGGCCAGTTCCAGCTGCAGGGTGCGCTGTGCGACGCGCTGCTCCAGAGACTGATTCAGTTGCTGCAAGGCTTCCTCGGCGCGGATGCGCTCGCCGACTTCCACACGCAGCTTGCGGAACGGCTCGCGCACGCTGGCAACAAACACCGCGCTATAGAGATACAGATAGGCCGCGATCTTGAGGAGATGGCCGAGCAGGTTGAAGACGTCGGTTACAGCCGTGTAAGCGGCAAAGCACAGCTCGCTGAGAATGCTGATGACGGCGACGGCGAAGAGACATGCCGATTCATAGCTGCCGTCGCGCTGCGCACGCCGGTAAAGCAGCACCGCTACCGTTAAGAAGATGGCGACGATGCACCATTCAGTGACAACCTTGAATGTGGTCAGCCCGGAGCCTTCGACAAAAGTTTTCGGCCACCATTCCGGGTGAAACAGCGCCAACCAGTAAATCAGCCCGGTCACCGTCAGGCTAGCAGCCAGCAGGAAGTAGCGTGTATGGCTCTGCGTGAAGGGTTGTCGCTGGCGCACAGCCACCATGAGCAAGCTCATCGCTGCAATTATTCGCGAGGTCAGCCAGAAATTGATTGCCTTTTCAGGGCCGGCTGGCGTGACGAAATCCGGCATTCCCCTGAACGACAGCGTATGTGCGAGATCGAGAAGACCGACGGCAAGGAATGCACATCCAAGAATCATGATGTTGCCTGAGCGCTCCTTGCTATGGGCATTCCACGCAATGCCGAACAGGAGCAGGGCAACAACAATGGCGAACACCTCGACGACGATGTGCAGCCACAAGGGCATCAACGACACGCCGCGCAGGAGCTGCATAAAAGGAAGCTGCCAGACAACGACGTAGAGCATGACCAGCACGAGCAGCAGTATCTTCATGCTCCTTAAAGGAGGATGCGGCAGGTCGGCAGAGGTGGTAGAGGAGAACATTCTAGAGGCAGGATTCTAATTATTTCCCTCTAGAAATTCTAAACCATATTCCCCTACTGAGGTTGCAGGTATAGAGGGAAATTTCACTGACCGACCATTTACCTAACCTGACCAAAGTAGGAATCCTCCTACCCGATTTTCATGTCTTCCCACCTAAAGATAAGCATCCACTGATTCTTGATTTTGTTTCCACAAGGCATCATTTCGCCAACTTATCGAATCCTTGCGAAGAGATCGCCATGCATGAAACAAATACGGTCATCCAGCCAAACAGCCCTACCCGTCTCGAATTCCTCGCCTTCACGCTCGGCACCGAGGAATACGGCGTCGATATCCAGAAAGTGCAGGAACTGCGTGGCTATGACGCGGTAACCCGCATCGCCAACGCGCCCGACTTCATCAAGGGCGTGATCAACCTGCGCGGTGCCATCGTGCCGATCATCGACATGCGTATCCGCTTCGGGCTTGGCGCACCGACCTACGACGCATTCACCGTGGTCATCATCCTCAACATCGGCAACCGGGTGATGGGCATGGTGGTGGACAGCGTGTCCGACGTAGTGACACTGAGCCGGGAACAGATCAAACCGGCACCGGAAATGGGTTCGGCGCTGAATACCGATTACCTGACCGGTCTCGGCACGCTCGGCGACCGCATGCTGATCCTGGTCGATATCGACCGGCTGATGAACGGCGACGACATGCAGTCGATCGACCGGGCCGCCGGAGCCGTGCTCAGCAAAGCCGCGTAATCCGGGCGCTCATCCTCACGATTCCTTGCCAGATTTTTCCTTTATGTAGCTGAATTGAGTAAAAAATGTCTTTCGCAAATTTAAAAGTTGGTACCCGCCTCACAATCGGTTTTGGAATGATCGTACTGCTCCTGATCGGTATCACCATTCTTGGCATTACCCGCCTGAGTGTGCTGGACCATGCGACAAACCTGATCGTAGAGGATCGTTATCCCAAAGTGGCCATGGCCAATCGCGTCCTCGAAGGCATCAACGAAACTGCAATCCGGATGCGCAATCTGCTGGTCGTGGCGGAGCCTGAAAAAGCAAAAGCTGAGCTGGACGAGATCGCGAAAACCCGTACGGTGGTAGAAAAAGATCTCGCCGATCTCGACCGTTTGCTGACGACGCAAAAGGGCCGCGAAATTTTTAATGCGATTCAGGAGGCGCGCGCCAAATATCGCGTGGAGCAAGCGGAATTCCTGCGCCTGATAGCAGAAGGCAAAAAAGATGAAGCGTCTGCGTTGTTGCTTACGAATGTAATCCGGGAGCAACAGGCGTACTTTGGAAAAGTAAAAGACCTGATCAAGCTGGTCGGTGAAATCATGGAAGAAAGCGGTGCTGAAGCGACGGCCCAGTACCGAAGCGGCGCTACGCTCATGCTGGCGCTGGCCGCGCTCGCCATCCTGCTGGCCTCGGCCTTCGCGCTGTGGGTCACCCGCAGCATCACCCGCCCGCTCAATCAGGCGGTGCAGGTTGCGCGCACCGTCGCGTCCGGCGATCTGACCAGCCGCATCGAAGTATCGTCTAAGGACGAAACCGGGCAACTGATGCAGTCGTTGAAGGACATGAACGACAGTCTTGTGAAAATCGTCGCACAGGTGCGCGGCGGCACCAGCTCCATCGCCACCGCATCGAGCGAGATTGCCGCCGGCAACCTCGACCTGTCCGCACGCACCGAAGAACAGGCCAGCTCGCTGGAGGAAACAGCCTCCTCGATGGAAGAACTCACCTCCACCGTCAAGCAGAATGCGGACAACGCCCGCCAGGCCAATCAGCTCGCGCAGTCCGCTTCCGAAGTGGCGCTCAAGGGCGGCAGCGTGGTTTCGCAAGTGGTCGATACGATGGGAGCGATCAACGATTCGTCCCGGAAGATCGTCGATATCATCGGCGTGATCGATGGCATCGCATTCCAGACCAATATCCTCGCGCTGAACGCGGCGGTGGAAGCGGCGCGCGCCGGCGAACAGGGGCGCGGCTTCGCAGTGGTGGCCTCTGAAGTGCGTAGCCTGGCGCAGCGTTCGGCTGCCGCAGCGCGCGAAGTCAAGGCGCTGATCGACGACTCGGTCGGGAAAGTCGAGAGCGGCACCCGTCTCGTCGATGAAGCCGGCGGCACGATGCAGGAGATCGTTGAAAGCATCAGGCGTGTGACCGACATCATGGGTGAAATCACCGCGGCAAGCCGCGAGCAGACGGCAGGCATCGAGCAGATCAATGAAGCGATCGCGCAGATGGACCAGGTGACGCAGCAGAACGCTTCGTTGGTCGAAGAAGCAGCAGCGGCCGCCGAATCCCTGAATGAACAGGCAGGCAAGCTCAATGAAGTGGTTACCGTGTTCAAGCTCGACGCCGCCTATGCCAGTCAGACGATGGAACAGGCCACGCCACCAGCCAAGACCGCAGCATTGCGCTCCGTGAAAGCAGCCACGCCGCGCGTCCGCCTCGCTACCAGCTCGTCCGGGCCTGTCGATAGAACTGCCGCTGTCAAACAGGACAGCGGCGATGACTGGGAACAGTTCTGAAAATGCAGTGCTTCCTCAACCGCCTGGCCCACTGAACTCCACAAGAGGTATCGACCATGCGCATCAACCAGCCTGTCACGAGCAACGAGTACGTGTTGAGAGACGGTGAATCCATCGTTTCCAAAACCAACCTCAAGGGCAAGATCACCTATATCAATCCATACTTCGTCGAAGTCAGCGGCTTCTCGGAAGAGGAATTGCTCGGTGCACCGCACAATATCGTGCGCCATCCCGACATGCCGCCGGAAGCGTTCGCCGATCTGTGGCAGACGCTGCGTGACGGCATACCGTGGACGGGTATGGTGAAGAACCGCCGCAAGAACGGTGATTACTACTGGGTGCTCGCGAACGTCACGCCTATCCGTGAGAACGGCCAGGTCGTCGGCTACATGTCGGTCAGGACCAAGCCCAGCCAGGCGCAGGTGGAAGCTGCCAGCCAGATCTATCGCCAGTTCCGCGAAGGCAAGGCAAAAGGAATCGCAATCCGTCACGGTGAAGCGGTACGCACCGGGCTGCTTGCCCGGCTTGGCTCCCTGCGCAACATGCCGCTCGACCTGCGTCTCGGGCTCAATCTTGGCGCGCTCAGCCTGCTGATGCTCGCGCTGGGGGCGAGCGCGCCGTCAGGAACATCGGCAGTTGCGCCATGGGCCATGCCGGCCGGCCTGATCGGCGCAGCGATCGCCATGAACCTCTGGCATTCGCTGCACCGCACAGTGGTGAAGCCGCTGAAGGAAGCGACAGAGTTTGCGCGGACCATCGCCAGCGGCGACCTGACCCGTGAATGCACATCGGCACGCCATGACGAAGCCGGACAACTGCTGCGCGCACTGCAGCAGATGAACGTCAATCTGGTCGCGGCCATCGGCGATGTGCGGCGCAGCGTGGAATCGATTCGCACCGAGACGCATGAAATCGCCGAAGGCAACCGGGATCTGTCGCGACGCACCGAGTCGCAGGCGGCAAGCCTGGAGGAAACCGCGTCCAGCATGGAAGAGTTCGCGTCCACCGTGAAACGCAACGCGGACAATGCCGAGCAGGCCGACCGCTTCACCGCCTCGACCAGCGAAGTCGCGCTCAAGGGCGGCAGCGTGGTTTCGAAGGTCGGCGCGACCATGAGCGACATCAGCGAATCGGCGAAGCAGATCACGGACATCATCGGCCTGATCGACGGCATCTCGTTCCAGACCAATATCCTTGCGCTGAACGCGGCGGTCGAAGCGGCGCGCGCCGGTGAACAAGGCAAAGGATTCGCGGTGGTCGCCGCCGAGGTGCGTCAGCTCGCGCAGCGCTCCGCCGGCGCCGCGAAGGAAATCAGGACGCTGATCGGCGATTCGGTAACGAAAGTCGAAGCCGGCAACCGCCTCGTCGAGGAAGCAACCGCTACCATGAGCGAGATTGTCGGCTCGGTGAAGCAGGTCACTTCCATCATGGGGGAGATCAAGATCGCCAGCGACGAGCAGAACCTCGGTGTAAACCAGGTGAATCAGGCGATCTCGCATATCGACAAGATCACACAGCAGAACGCGGCACTGGTCGAGCAGGCGGCAAAGGCCGCCGACGGGCTGGAAGAACAGGCGGTGAAGCTGTCACAGGCGGTGTCGGTGTTCGGCCTGCCGCAGGCGCGAGGAGTGGCGCAGAGGATGGAATCGATCAGCGTGCCCGTGAAGCGGGAGCCGCCTGCAGATTTGCCGGTTCAGAGAGCGCTGGCGCCGGTGTATCACCTGCAGGGGTCATAGGCGTTGCAGCACTACAGACCAATTATTCCCTCTGTCCTGTCATCCCGAGCGTAGCGAGGGATCTCACGTCCAGGCAAGTGCCCAACCGTATGAGATCCCTCAGCCGGGCGCCCCTCGCTGCACTCTGGATGACATCATCAACATATTAGAAGCCCACCCCGATACCCACTCCACCGCCGCTACGGCCGCCCCAGCTTCCGACGCCGATTCCGATGCGCGCGCCGGGACCGGGATAGGTGGGGTCGTTATAGACGCTGTTCGGATCGTTTGCCGCTGTGCTGCCGTTGGGTTGCGACGCGCAACCGGCGAGGCTGGCCAAAACCACCAGCAGATAAAACAGGCGCTTCATGAAAAACCTCGGAAAAGCGGTTCATATCTTTTTAGACACGCCGCTTTCCCGCAGGTTCGTCATTGCACTGAATCACTTTCGACCAGAGCTCAGCCCGTCACCTTCCGCAGCAAGGCCCTCCCGGCAAAACGCATCCGCTGCGACAACGGGAAACGCTTGAAAGTGGATTTCGCCGTGCCGCTGGTAAACGCGGTGCGCTTCGAATAGTCGATGGCGACATCGACAATGACCGGCCGCCCTTCCGCCGCGATGCGCCGCGCTTCCGATATCGCATGCGCAATGCTGGCGTCGTTCGGTATGTTGACATAGGCAGCGCCGGTCGCCATCGCGATGCCTTCGATGTTCGCACCGGCCAGCACCGTGCATGGCTTGCGGTTGTACGGAATTTGCTGTGCCTGCGCGATTTGCGACAGCTCGCCGTCATGGAACACGAAATAGACGACGCCGAGGCCGCGCGCTGCAGCAGTCACGATTTCCATGCAGGTCATCATGAAGCAGCCGTCGCCGACAATCGCGAACACCTCCTTTTCCGGCTGCGCGAGCCTCGCACCGATCGCGGCCGGAACCGCATAGCCCATCGCATTGAAATCCGTCGGCGTCAGCAGCCTGCCGCCGCGATGAATCGGGAACAACTCTGCCGTCAGGAAGGTATGGTTGCCGTCATCGAGCACGGTGACCGCGTCGGCCGGCATCTGGCTGCGCAGTTCGTCATAGAAGCGCGCCGGGTTGACGCGTCCCTTGCTGTCATGCGCATACCACTCCGCGCGGTAAGCCTGCTTGTCGCGCGCAATCTGCGCAACCAGTTCCGCATCCGGCGCCTTGCCGCCGCGCGCGCGCAACTCTTTCACGAGCGCGGAAAGCACCGCTTTCGCATCGCCTGCGATATTTACCTGCGCCGGGTAATTGGCATTGAACACATCCGGATTGATATCGACATGTACCAGCGCCGGCGGCACCACGGCGCTGAAGCTGCCGGTCGGTATCTCGCCGAAGCGCGCGCCGACCGCGAGCATCGCATCGCATTTCTGGAACGCATTGCGTGCCGCTGGTACCGCCGACGGGCTGAAACCGAAACCGGCATGCAGCGGATGATCGGCAGGGAATGTCGCCAGCCCCTGCAGCGTCGTGCTGACCGGTGCTTGCAGCAACTCGGCGATCTCGGCAATTTCCTCGGCAGCCATACGCGCGCCCCAGCCGACGAACAAACCTGTTCTTTTTGCGCCGAGCAGCACATCGGCTGCGCGCCGGATCAGCGCCGGGTCTGGCGCGGCGGCCGGTGCAGGCGCTTCCCAGCGCGGCAGTTCGCCAGCCTCACCGGGGAACAACTGCAGGTTGACCGGCAGCTCGATCAGCACCGGGCCCGGTTCGCCGCTGGTGGCGATCCGGTATGCCTCGAAAATCGTCGGCACCACATCCTCGTGCCGCGTGATGCGGAACGCCGCCTTGGTCAGCGGCTTCGCGAGTGCGAGCTGGTCAATGTCATGCAACTGGTACTGTCGGCCGGTATCGGTGCGGATGCCGCCGGTAAAGATCAGCATCGGCACGCCATCGAGAAAGGCTTCGCCGATGCCGCTTGCCGCGTGAGTGAAGCCCGCGGCAGGCACGATCGCCAACGCGCCGACGCTGTCACCGGAAGCGCGGCTGACCGCATCCGCCATGAAGGCCGCTCCGCCTTCGTGGGTCACCAGCACCGGCGTCACTTTTTCAGAGTTGTTCAGCTCGTCGTACAGCTCGGTGTTATGTACGCCGGGAATGCCGAAGGTGTACTTGATGCCGAGCTGCTCCATCGCATAGACCGCGAGCCATGCCGCCGTTTTCTTTGTGCTTGTTTCCCAGATTTTCATGTTCGTCTCCTATGGCGTGTCATCAGTTGTGTTATCCGGCTATCGCTTTTGCAGCGCGCCGCGCGCTGTAAATGCAGCCGCCGAGAAAAGTTCCCTCCAGACCGCGCAAACCGTTCATCCCGCCGCCGCCGAAGCCCGCCGCCTCGCCTGCTGCGTACAGGCCGGGGATCGGCATTCCCGCCCTGCTCAGCACACGGCTTTCGAGATCGGTCTGGATACCGCCCATGCTCTTGCGGCTGATGATGAATTCGCGTATCGCGATTAACGGCATTGCTTCCTTGTCGAGAATCTTCTGGAACTTGCAGGTGCGCACCTTGTCACCGCGCCATTTGCGCAGATGCGCAATGCGGCGCAACTGCTCGTCGTTGTGCAGGGCCGGGCCGCGATCGATTTCGGCATCGTAGCGCTCGACGACCGAGCGCACGGTATGGATATCCACCGCATCGTCGCCCTGCAACGCATTCATCTTTTCCACCAGTTCCGGCAGGGACGCAGCCGTCACGAAGTCGATGCAGTTCTCCGTCATCTGCTGCACCAACCAGCGGTTGCCGCGTAGCGTATCGCGCAGGAAGCCGGCCACCGATTTCTCGCGGATCGACGGATTGAATTCGGCGCCCGATATGGCCAGCTCCTTCAATGCGATCTTGTGGTTCAGCAGCTGCCAGGAGTACTGCCGCTCCTGCCTGCAGATTTGCGTCACCAGGTCGCGCGTATCGAAACCGCTGACCAGCGGATGCGGGCCGATGCGCTCACCGCGCCAGTTCAGCCACAGTGCCGACTTCGGCGGCACCAGCGACAGCCCGTGACCCGGCTTGCGCGGCTTCCAGTGATGCACACCGCCCGCGTAATTCCACATCCTATCCAGCCATGCCAGGTTGCCGCCGACAGTTTGTACCGCATCATGCAGCATGCCGTCGGCGAATTTGTGCGAGCCGTTGAGAATGACCGGCGGCGGTGAACGCCAGTCGGCATGCCAGTGCTGCCGCACGCGCTCGATATTGCCGTTGATGCCGCCAGCCGCGACTAGCACCGCATCGGCATTGGCGACGAATTCCTCGCCTGTGCCTTCGATCACGCCCCGGCAACCGCTGATGCATCCCGCATCGGTGGTCAATGCCTCCACCCGATGATTAAATTTCAGTGTCAGCGCATCGCGGCGCGGATGCATTTCCAGCGTGCGGATCAGCTGCGTCGCCAGCCCGTAGCCGGTGCCCCAGGTCACATGCCAGCGCGGTACGGAATTGCCGCCGCCATGCTGGCCGCGCTCGACCCACAACGGCAGCGGCAGAAAGCCGATGCCGCGCGCCTTGAGCCAGGTATAGATTTCGCCGTAGCTATCGTTCACATACGCTTCGGCCCAGCGACGCGGCCAGTGCTCGGCCGCGTCGTCACGGCCGAAGTCGCCGAAGGACAGCCAGTCGCGCAAGGCCAGCTCCGGTGTATCGCGAATGCCGGAACGCCGCTGCTCCGGCGTCCCAACCAGGAATATGCCGCCGAAACTTTCCTTCGCCAGCCCCCCGAAGTTTTCCTCCGCATCGCGGTCCAGCACGGTCACCCGCTTGCCTGCGGAAAGCAGTTCCAGCGCGGCGACAATGCCGGCCAGCCCGCCTCCGATCACGACGACATCGTTCTTGTATTTCTGCATCCCTCTTCCCTTGCTTATCCTGCCTGGCCCAGTCGGACCAGATTCCCTGCCACTTCACATCTCGGAGCGACATGCCGGCTCTCGGATACCAGCACGCTCCTGTCTATCGACCGCACGTCGGTGCATCCGGTCAGCGCCATCGCCACTTCCATCTCCTTGCGAATGATGTCGAGCACATGCGCAACGCCGGCCTCTCCCCTGCCTGCCAGTGCATACGCCCAGGCGCGGCCGAGTATGCAGGCACGTGCCCCAAGCGCCAGCGCCTTGACGACATCGAGGCCGCTGCGGATGCCGCCATCGAACAGCACATCCATTCGGTCGCCAACTGCATCCACAATCTCGGGCAATACTGAAATCGTTGAAGGCACGCCATCGAGCTGCCGGCCGCCGTGATTGGAAACCACCAGGCCGTCAAAACCGATATCGGCGGCGATGCACGCATCCTCGGCATCGAGGATGCCCTTGACGACGATCTTCCCCGGCCAGTTCTCGCGCACCCATTCCAGATCCTTCCAGGTAACCGAAGGGTCGAACTGCGCGTCGACCCATGCCTTGAATGCCGGCAGGCTGCGCGCATGCGGCACGACCTTGCTCAGGTTGCCGAACACCAGCGGCTTGCCGCCGAGCGGAACGTCGAGCAGCCACGACGGATGCGTAAGCAGATCGCCGATCTGCGCCAGCTTGCCGCGCAAGCCGTTCGCACCGCCCATGCCGTTGCGCGTATCTCGATAGCGCGCGCCGAGCACCGCGAGATCGACGGTGAACAGCAGCACCGGGCAGCCTGCATCATGGGCGCGCTGCAGCAGCTCGCGCGCATAGCCACGGTCGCGCATCACGTACAGCTGATACCAGAACGGCGCTGCAGTCGCGGAGCGCACCTCTTCCATCGAACAGATCGACACGGT
>JAEZVM010000342.1 GCA_023420795.1 Pseudomonadota bacterium | reverse complement strand
GAAAGAGCAGCAGCGCTTCCTGATCGATAACAGTTGTCCGAGCATGCAAGGTTATCTGTTCAGTCCACCGGTCACTGCCGGCGAGTTTGCCGAGCTCCTGAAGCGGCAAGGATCGGACGCGAAGGCTGAATGACAGCGACAGGCTGCAAGCAGGAACCCGTCGGGACCAGAATTACAGTGGCGCTCGCATGTTCACTCACGACTTTGCCTCGTGCCGGAGGCAAGGAAAAGCCGAGATTAAAAGACGAGATTCAATGCGCCCAGAGCCGGAATTGCCCCTGCATGGACAGCGTGCCGTTGACGCTGAATCCGCCGATGCTTTCGGTGACTGGGCCCGCCGGGTCGGTCTGCGCGCTCAATGAATCGAAGCCGAAATTCGTAAACCGCAGATGCGGCGGCAAGGTGACAGCCAGGTAGTCGCTGCCATCGGGCTTCTTCTCCACGTCGAGTTTCATGGCAAACATGTCTATCGTGCCATGCAGATTCTGGTACACGAGATAGGTGGACTGGCCATTCTCATCCTTGAATCCCCAGGTACGGCGGTTCTGGGTAATGCCGGGAATGGAAGGGTCGTTCAGTGCGTAATGCACCGCAATGCTGATGCCATCGCCGCCGCTGATCTGCCCCAGTTCATCATCATCGAGAGGCAAGGGGCCTTGGGCCATCACTCCGGCGCTGAGGCACAGGCCGGCTAAAGCCATGAGCGGTTTTCTGAACATATCAAGGCCTCACTCTAACGTCGAGGTATTGGATCTGTATCGAGCCGATGCGGCTTGATCCCAGATCCACGTTGCCCGTCACGTCGCTGCGGAATGCGATCTTGTCGATCTGCACGCTGCCCGTCGCCGCGCCGTTGGCGTCCGGCCAGTCGATGCCGAAATGCAGGCGGGACTGGCCGGATGCATCGGTCACGGCATTGAAGATGCCGGGCTGCGCATTTACATCGGCAATGCGCCATGGCGTATTCAGGAAATTCCCGTCGCTATCGACTGCGCCAATGCGGATGCCGCTGATATTCATCTGCTCCGTTACGGTAGCGGGATCCGCCAGCGTGATGTCGTCGCGCCCGCGAGGACGCAGCAATATATTGCCGACATCCATGCGCAAGCCCAGACCGAATGCGAGCCCCTCGCCGATGCGTGGCGTCGTCCATTGCCAGCCGCCGCCATAGAACGCCGCATCCTTGACGACCACGCTGCCGCCTTCAAAAGCAACGCCATCCGCATTTACGCCCCAGTCGAATGCGGCCTGCCAGCGCTGCAGGCCGCTGGCATTTTCAGGAAATGCCAGGTTAACGAAGTCCGCCGTGCCTGCTGGGCCGCGGATAATGTCGAACCGATAGGGATCGGAAAACGGATTTGCCGTATCGTCCGAGCGCGTCAGGAAAACGTTGCCGATATAGGCGCTTGCAGTGGAGGGGGACGGCGCAAAATAAGTGAAGCGTGCATCGCCCGACATCGAAAAATTGGAAAGATCAAAACTTAGGCCGTCGCGCCCCTGCACCGATGATAATGTCTCATCGTTAAGCGGAACCATGCCTTGCGCAAGCACCGACCCGCCGGCGCAGCACAATGCCAGCGAACTGCACAATGCAACCGTGCCGCGCGATAGAAACAGTCTTGTGCCCATGAACGGCCGCTCCATGTGTTAGCGGACCAGAGGCAGGTTGGGCGGCGGTCCGCCGTTGATGTTGATGGCGCTCAGCTTGTCGCGCCAGTTCATCCAGAAGCCGGCCTGCGCGATATCGGGCGCTGTCATGCCGGCTGGCGTCTGGAACTGCACGCCGGTCTTGAGTACGGAAATCCAGAAATCGCGGCTGGGGCCATTTGCATCGCCCGCTCTTACGCCGCCCATCTGGGCAAAATTCAGGCAGGTACCGGTGCAAGACCCATCCCAGCGCTTGCCGCCGCCCGGATCTGTACGGGAGTCTAGCTGGCCTGCTGCGCCGCCATCGACCAGCATTGATCCGCTCAGGGTCTTCAGGGCCAGACCGACATCGCCGGAAATGCCGCCAAAGCCAAAGCGCAGGCCCACCACTTCGCGGGTGGCCGCGTCTCCCGCGTTGCGATAGACGAACTCGAAATAGGGATTCGTAATATGTACCAGACGCTGCGCATCGGTGCCGTCGCTGCGTCCGAACTGGAACAAGGGAATATCAATGTCTGCGCCGGTGCCATTGCGCGTTGAGTACAGGTACTCGCCGAGGCGGATGTTCTTGAGGTTCGCATTCAGCATGACGTCGGCGCCCAGGGAAATGCGCGTGAAGTCGAATCCGCCGGCGCTGCCGTTGCTCAGCTCGAGAAATCCCTGGCCGTGGGTGGCAGACAATTCCTGTTCAGACAAGGGGCGCAATTGCGCCGATGCTTGGCCTGCACACAGCAGCATCGCTGTGGCGGCTCCCAATGAAGTGAGACCAGCACGGATCAGATTCATAAGTGGAAGGCAGACACCATTCGACGGTTGCGAAAGGCGCATCCCCCGGCTTGCGGCGGGGGATGCGATGCTACACGGGTTTAAGCTCTAGCCCATGAAGGGCGAGAGATTAGTGGGCCCAGATATAGACCTTGGTGCCTTGCAGTTGGATGTCGTTCATAGCAAACGAACCGTAGGACTTGTTCGTTGCCAGAGTCGCGCCGGTGTCGTCCGTCTGAACGCCACCCATGCGGATCGCAGCAACGGACATGTCCAGAGCATTGCCGGCTTGCAGAGCGATTTCCGGAATTGCGATCTTGACCACGTCGCCGCCCGGATAGAAGGCGTGCAGAGCAACTGCTTGCGGATCGGTCGGGCCGGTCGGAGCAACCACACCCAGAACTGCCGGGTTGAATACGTCAGCCTGGAAGGTGGCGTTGTTGATGACGTCCATCGTCACACCGATCGTGCCGGTGAAGGCGATGTTTTCGAAGCGTACCGAACCGCCAGCAGCGTCAGTATCGGTGTAGACGAAGGAGCCGACGTTGATGTTCAGGTCAGCAGCGATCGACACGCCGTCCTGGCCGCTGACTTGGCTCAGGCTTTCGTCTGCCATCGGGGTCATTGCGGATGCGGCGACAGCGAAACCGGACAGAGCAGCAGCGATGACGGTCTTCTTGATCAGTTGCAGTTTCATATAGTAGTCTCCAATTAGGTTAGGAATTTCTCAAAGGATTCTTGTTGCCTACCGCCAATCCCGCTTCATGTTTCTTTTGAAAACATTT
The DNA here is from genome assembly GCA_023420795.1 of Pseudomonadota bacterium. Classification (GTDB taxonomy): domain Bacteria; phylum Pseudomonadota; class Gammaproteobacteria; order Burkholderiales; family Burkholderiaceae_D; genus Noviherbaspirillum. Next base: position 6,859 of record JAEZVM010000342.1, on the reverse strand, counting down.
TTAGTGCTCAGCTGTTGATATCAATGGCCAGCCGAACGATGAAGTCAGGCATCCGCGGCTCTTAATATTTAAGCAATACTAAGAGCCTTCATAGTAAGACAAGAACCGTAGAGGTCGAGGGGCGGCAGGGTGACCAGCGAAGCCAAAGAATTGGCCGTATAGGCCAAGCCGCCAATTACCGTTTCCGGTTCGGAAAAACCGCAGTTGCAAGCCCAGGACGCTTTGAGATGCGCGGCTTCCAGCAGGGCCCTTGAAGTACAAGGTATGAATTAGAGTGTGCACTCTATTGCAGGGATGACAATATTGTGTGACCTTTATTTCCCCTCGTCATAAGAGGTTCATAAAGACGTGGTGTCTTTATCCAGACTGATAGGTGACCTGAGTGGCAGCCATTCCTAACAAGGCACGGGAAAGAGCAACGGTTCTGCGCTCGCTTCCGTCCAAGTTCCGCCCTCCTTCAATAGGTGCTCATTTCGTGCCGCGCGACCGTCTGGTCGAACGAGTCCGGCAGGCGGGGAATGCCAAGCTGGTTCTGGTACAGGCGCCGGCTGGATTCGGAACCACTTCCCTGCTGCGCCATATTTACGACGTGTCCGCTGCAAACGGGCATGCGGTTGCGTGGCTGACACTGGATGCCGGGGATAATGATCTGGACCGGCTGATGAATTGCCTTGCACAGGCATTTGCGTATATGAATCAGACGGCATCCTCGTTCGCCGGCCGCGCCGGTTCGCGCGAGGTCGTGCGTCTGTATGAAGAGGGCGCCTTTGATGTTGCGCATGCGATTGCAACGACCCCGCTGCCGTTCATTCTGATTCTCGACGAGTTCGAGCACTTGCAGAATCCGGCCGTGCTTGCCCTGGTTCAGCAAATGGTTGAATTGCTGGGGCCGCAACAGAAAATCGTGATCGGCTCGAGAGAACAGACCGGGCTGAGTGTCGGTCGCCTGCGGGCGCGCCAGCAACTGCTGGAAATCGATGCGGCGCAGCTGCGATTCAGTGTCGAGGAAACCATTCGTTTCCTCGGCGACAAGCGCCACCTGGAGCTGGACAGGCGCGATATCGAAATGCTGCACCGGATTACGGATGGATGGGCCGCCGCACTGTGGCTTGCTTCGCTGGTGCTGGAAGAACATGAGGATCCGAAGCGCTTCATCCGGACGTTTTCGGGTTCCAACTCGGTTCTTGCCTCCTACCTTGCGGAGGACGTGCTGTCGCAGAAGCCAAAGCATTTGCAGGACTTCATTCTCCAGACCAGTATCCTGCAAAAATTCTGTGCCGACAGTTGCAATGCAATTACCGGGCGTGCGGACAGTGCGGAACTACTTCAGGAAATCGAGCGTTCCAACATGTTCATGACAGCGCTTGACGAACAGCATCAGTGGTTCAGCTACCATCCGCTATTTGCCGGTTTTCTGCGTGCGCAGCTCGAACGGCAACATCCGGGGCTCGCCGCTTCGTTGCACCGGCGCGCCGCGACATGGTATGCGGAACAGAAGCGGCCGACCCATGCGATTGATCACGCAATTGCTTCGGGCGACCGGGAATTGACGCTCCGGCTGCTCGCCCAGCATGCCGAAGCATTGTTTCTGCAAGGACGTGTGCGTGTCCTGGCACGCTGGTTCGACACACTCGATCGCTCATGTCTGCTCGGGCATCCGAAACTCATATCCGTCTATGCGTGGTCTCTGATTCATATCAATCGCAGCGAAGAAGCACTGACGCTGCTCGAAACGGTGACCGACGAGAACGGCGCTTCGCCGATTCCGCATCCGACTTATCATGTGCTCCGGATATTCAGCCTGGTGATGCTCGACCGTATCGAGCAGACGGCGCCGATGTGGGATGATCCGCAAATCCTCTGCTGCGCCAAACAGGAACCGCTCCTGCGCAGCATGCTGATGATCGGATGCGCATACTACTATGCGACGACCGGGCGCTATCAGGATGCGCGACAACTGCTTGACCAGGCAACCCAGGAACATTCTGCAGTTGGTCCCTTGTTCAGCATCGCGGTGGCGGGCTATGTGCGCAGCATGCTCGATCTCTTGCAGGGGCATCTGCGTGCAGCGGGCGCGCGCCTGCTCGCACTGATTGGTGACGAGTCGCAGTTGCGCTTGCGCGGTGGCAATGTGCGTTTCGGTCCGCTCATAGGAATCGAGCCCATGCAGCCGGAGCGACATGGAGCCGACAGCGGCTTCGCCAGTATTTATCTGGCTGAAGTGCTGTACGAAATGGATTCGCTGAACGAGGCGAAGCGACTGCTGAAGATGTATCTGCCGCTCGTCAAGGATGCCGGCATTCCGGATCAACTGGCTGCCAGCCATGTCATTTATGCGCGTATCCTGCGCGCGGAAGGAAACCGGAACGATGCGCTGCAGACGCTGCTGGAGCTGGAGCAGCTCGGCATGCTACGCCGGTTGCCGCGTATCGTCGATGTTGCGCGTCTAGAACAGGCACGCGGAGCCATTCTCGACAGGGATATGGAAACCGCGAAAGCCTTGCTGGTGCCGATCGGCACTGATCCCGCATGGCAACACCGTGATGTGCAAATGGTCGCAAATGATCTAGAAACGCCTCTGCTCGGCCAGATGCGCTTGCAGATGCAGTGCGGACAAGCGGTTGCTGTGCTGCCCGTGCTCAAGGAGCATTTGCAGGATGCTTACGGGCGTGGCCGGCTCCGTTATGCGCTGCGGATAAAGATTCTTTATGCGCTGGCGCTGTCATACGCAGGCCAGCGCAATCCGGCATTGCGAACGATACGGGAAACCCTGCAGGACGCGATGGCAGAGGGATTCCTGCGCATGTTCAAAGATGAAGGGCCGGCATTGAGTGGCTTGATTCGGGAAATGCTGGAAGGAACAAAGGATTTCTTCAATCCGGAGAACGAGGCACTCCGGCTCTTCGCGGAAAGAGCGCTTCAGTCGCCAAAGAATTGTTCTTTACCGCCTATCGACAACGCAACCTGCAATAGCAGATCGGCGGACTCTGTCGAAAGCGAATTGACTGGGCGTGAACTTGATGTGCTGATGCTCGTTGCACAAGGATATGGCAATCAGAACATTGCTGAAAAATTGTTTGTTTCGGTTACCACAATCAAGACACATCTGCGCAATATCAATATCAAGCTTGGTGCTCACAACCGTACCGAGGCAATTTCAATTGCGCGGAAGCTAAGCATTATTTCCTGAAGTAATTAGGTCTATTGGAAAAGCGATCTGCCGAGCGCTTCCGAAATTTCTCCCTCTTTTCAATGCGGAATTTTGCTTGCTTATTTATTGAGCAGTTCCGCAAAGATATTCATCACCAAAGAAGGTCTTCCTAAAAATTCCATTCGGAAATTTTTAATGCCTCTCTTGCAATGGAACCGCGCGTAGCTTGATAACGCGCAATCGCCTCTCATCCGATCGGATGAGTTCTCAGCAGCAGTTTCCCTCGTACATTTAAGCACCTTGGCACACCCGTTCGTTGCTTCATGGTCAGCGCATGAAGCACACGAAACATTGATCGCGAGGCACATCGCGACGGCAGGGATCACCAGTTTGAGGAGATGACATGAAGGAATTGAGCACATGTTCGTGATCTTGCTCGGCGCTATTGCCATGGCGATCGGAGGAAGTGGAGTTACTTCCGTGCGTGAGCCTCTTGATCGTCCCGAAGGGCAGTTCGAGCTGCCGCAATCCATCGTCGGAGGCGGGCCGATTACCGAGCCGGTAAAGATCGAACCGAATTCCAAATTGAAGTATCGCAATATCGTGCGCCAGGCTTTTGACTACAGCTGCGGCTCGGCTGCACTGGTGACGCTTCTGAACTATCACCTCGGATTGAGTGTGACCGAGCAGCAGGCAATGGAAGGCATGCTGGAGCGTGGCGAGAAGGAAAAGATCATCGAGCGCCGCGGCTTTTCCCTCCTCGACATGAAGCGCTATGTCGCATCGCTGAGCGTCGAAGGCGCCGGCTTTCGCGCCGAAGTGAAGGATTTACAGACGCTTGAGCATCCGGCAATCGTTCCCATCGATTACGCAGGTTTCAAGCATTTCGTGGTGTTTCGCGGGATCCGCGACGACCTCGTGTTCCTCGCCGACCCGGCGATGGGCAACATCGTACTTTCCGTTAGCGAATTTTCGTCCTTGTGGGACCGCAATACGCTGTTCATTCTTTACCCCCCCAAGAACAGGCCAGTGCTGGGACAACTTGCACTGTCCGACCAGGAACTGGGCGTGTTCGACATGGACCGCGTCAAGGACCAGGCAAGTCTTCAGCCTTTGGGAAACGCGTATCTGATGGAGCGCGCGCTTAACTCTGGCAACAGTGGCGTGCATTTGCACAGGCGGTAAGCCCTGCTTTTGCCGCGCCATTACAACTAACTACAAGGGAGTAGACATGAGAATTCATCCATTGCTGGGGATTGTTGCCACCGCACTGGCATTGCCTGTTTATGCGCAGCAGGGCGAGACGCCGGCATCGGCCGATAGCACGCCGGCTGCCTCGGCGGCGCGTGACGCGCTCAAGAAGCAGGAAGGGGACGCCGACCAGACCACCATGCTCAAGCAGACCCTCACCGCAGTGGACAAGCAGTATTCCTTGATCAAGCGCGGCAAGCTGCAGACAACCTACGACTTCAATTATTCCTATGTCGGCCAGGAGAGGATCGATGCCAACATCACGAATGGCAAGCTCACCCTGTTCAATATCGTAAATGACAGTTCGCACACCGTCACCAACACGGTTTCGCTGGACTATGGCGTGCGCGACAACCTGACCGGTAGCTTGAGCATACCGCTGGTTTCCAAGTATTCGGAAAATCCGGCGTTCGATGGCTTTTCGCATTCGATGGGTGATATCGGAATCGGAGCTCGATGGCAGCCTTTCGAGGTTAGGCGCGGCCGCCCATCCATGACTTTCACCGGTAATGTGCGTCTGCCTACCGGGAGGAGCCCGTTCAAGGTGAATGCGGATCATGGGGTGGCGACTGGTTCCGGTGTCACTACTTTCACCGGTGGTATGAACGTGAACCATATCGTGGATCCGGTGGCATTGTTCGGTTCCGTAAACCTTTCCTACAGCCTGTCGGCCGACAACTTGCATCAGGTGCGCAACGGCGGTCAGCTACTCCTCACAAAGGTCAAGCCTGGCATGAGCCTCGGATTCGGTGTTGGCTTTGCTTATGCACTGTCATACGGGATCACCACCTCCGTATCCCTTCAGCAGTCGATTTCGGCTGGCACGAAACTGCGCTTCGCCGACGGTACTGAAGCGGAAACCAAAACCCAAACTTCAGGTGTGCTGAATCTCGGTCTCGGCTACCGCATATCGCCGAAAACCACGGTCAACATCACAGCTGGCGTCGGCCTGACCGACGACTCGCCGAATTTCTCCCTTGGCTTGAGCCTTCCCTTGGCGTTTTAATCGGACGAGGCCGCCACAATGCATATCTGCTCGACAAGGCGATTGCGGTACCGATGGAGACGAGCCGGCTTGCTGGCGGCCGCCGCTTCTTCGCTGGCAGGCGGCGTACTGCCTGCCGCCCATGCCGCGCTTACAGACAATCTCGCGATCAGTCCGACTGCCATGTCGCTTGGCAATGCAGTCACTGCGGATCCGCCGGGGGTCGATTCGATCCATTTCAATCCGGCCGGGCTGGCACGGATCAAGGGCAATCTGGAATCGCATACCTTTACCGTAGCGTCGATTCGAACTCATGCATCATTCCGCAAGGGCGAGAATTTCAACATCGGCGGATGGACCGACGATCCGCTGGACGGCACCAGCACCGGACCGGTGCGCCAGAAGGTCTTCATTCCGGGCTACGGCATGCCGGGCTGGCGCTTGCCAGGCGTTGCTCTCGCCACGCTGGGGTTCGCGTTCAACCAGCCGGACTCACCCTTCACATTCGGCACCGCGGTTTATCCCACGATGGCAATGAGCGTCGATCGCAGCACGGACCCGAACGACCCGGGGCGGTTTGCAGGCAAGCTGGTCAACTTCCAGCGACTCGTGCTTGCATCGCCGGCGGTCGGTTACGAGCTATCCGATACCCTGCGCATCGGCGCCTCGGTACCAATTGCGCACTCGTCTGTCGTCGTTAATACCGACATGCGCATGCCGAATACCCTGCTGGGCATTGTCGGCAAAATCCAGGAAGGTTGGTGTCCCGAGGGCGGCGGCAACATTCTCGACACCTTCACGGTCGGGCTTTGCGGCGGCGGTGACGCCGGAAGAATTAATCCGTTCAAGAAGGCGGCAAGCGTCAATATCAATATGACCGCGCCTGTCGATCCCACAATCAACCTCGGCGTGTTGTGGGAGCCGGCGGACTGGTTCGGGCTGGGCGTGGTGTATCAGGGTGGTTCCAAGACCAAGTACACCGGCAAGTACAAATTTGATACAGAGCCGATGTTGCGCGCCTTTGTGCAGGGGCTCAATTCCAGTCTGCTGGGGCCGATGGTCGGTGCCATACTGGGTATGCCGCAGGGTATCCCTCAGATACAGAAAGGCAACGTCACCGCCACGATCCCGTTCCCGAAGCGCTGGCAGGTCGGCGTCAAGCTGAAGCCGGTGGATTATTTGCAGTTCAATGTGGATGCGAACTATCAGGACTGGGGCACCTGGGATGCCATGACGCTTGAGTTCGATCAGAGCATCAAGCTGCTTGAAATGGCGCGCCTGTTTGGCATTGCTGATTCCACAAAGCTGAGAATGCCCCGCGGCTACAAGAAAGTTTTGCATTGGGGCTTCGGCCTGCAGACCAAGGTCAGCGACAAGCTGACACTGCGTTTCGGTTACGAGCCGCGCAAGAGCTCGGTCCCGGCCAACCGCATCGACCTGATTGCGCCGCTGCCCGACACGAAGGTCTATAG
>JAEZVM010000299.1 GCA_023420795.1 Pseudomonadota bacterium | reverse complement strand
CACATTGGCAGGACGCTTGTTTACCGTTGCGGGGGCAGCACACGTTGGCTTGCTGAGAAGCGCCGTGTTTCCCGTTTAACTGCACGCATGAACATGCGGGCGGGCACCAAAACCCGCGTATTGTAAGACTTGCTGCTCGTTGCGACAACATTTAAGAGCGGGCATTTTGACAGCGTTATTCAATTAGCAATCAACAGTGATTGCTTCGCCATACCCGATCCGATGCGGCGTCCGTGCAGCCTTCAGCGCCATCTCATCTACTGATGCGGAATACTGGCTGGCTAGCAGCATGCGTATCGTGCCTGCATGACATACAAGGATGGCACTTCCCCATTGCCGCGAGCACAGATCCTCATAGAATGCGCGAACACGTTGCGCCACTTCGAGCACCGTCTCGCCTCCGCCCGGTCGATACTCAAGAAGATTTGCAGCCCACTCGTCAATCTCGCGACGGGCGATGGCATCCCACGCACGCATTTCCCATGCGCCGAAATGCATCTCTGCCAGTCGCGAATCAAGGATTACCTCACCTGCATCCAGAGCATTCGCCAACGTCGAAGCTAATATCCGGCAGCGCTGCAATGGGCTGGAAAAGATTGGCACGCGCACAGGCAGTGCGGAAATCAGCTTCTCCAGTGCTTCCTGCTGCTCGTACGGCGGCACCGGCAGATCAGTACTGCCATAGCACACGCCGTCGTCCACCGCAGGGCGTGCATGGCGGACAAGGTAAAGGCGCATGCTTCAGCCGACGTTCGCCAGCACGACGAGATAGAACACCATCTCGGCAACCTGCTGCACCGCTCCGAGACAGTCTCCCGTGTATCCACCGATTCGCCGCACGAACTTGCGAGCAAGCCACCATGCGGCTACCAGTACGGCTACGATGCCTGCGGCGGCTGTGCGCCAGGATAGCCAACCCATCAAGAGCATGGCCGCCAGCACAAGGAGAACAATGAGTGAGGCAATCGCGAACTCCCGGTTCGACATCCTCTGCGCAAGCGGCTTGGACTTCCCTTCCGACTTGGCATAGTCGAGCCGCCAGATCAGCGCTGCCGCGGCGAGACGCGACAGCGGGTGCGCAATCACCAGGGACGCGATTGCGGCTTGTGGCGGCATGAACGATAGGGTCGCGCACTTCAGTGCCAGCAGCAGGCCGATACCGATCGCCCCATATGCGCCGATGCGCGAATCGGTCATGATTTCCAGCACGCGCTGCCGCGTCACGCCGCCTCCCAAACCATCACAGGTGTCGGCAAATCCATCCTCGTGAAACGCGCCTGTCAGATAGATGCATGCAATCGTGGACAGCAGGACAGCAACAGCCGGCGGCCACCACAATACGGCAAGCGCATATACCGCAGAGGCGATCACGCCCACCACAAATCCAACCGCAGGAAAGTAACGACTTGCCTGATGCAGCCAGCTTTCCTCAAAACCCACCCAGCGCGGAATCGGCAGGCGCGTGAAGAACTGCAAGGCGATGAAGAACAGCCGCAGCTGATGGACGGCGGCTGCAACCATGCTTGTTGGCAAGGCGGAAGGCGAATGCATCGCTTCTACTTTTCTTCGCGGCTGACCTGCGCCGAATCGAAGGTTGCCATCTCGTTCAGGAAATTCACGGCGGAATGCAGAAGCGGCAATGCCAGTGCGCATGCGCTGCCCTCGCCCAGCCTCATTCCGAGCTGCAGCAGCGGACGCACCTTCAGCGACTCAAGCATTTGCCGATGCCCTTGCTCGTCCGAGCAATGCGAGAATACGCAGTAGTCAAGAATGGCGGGCTGCAGCCGCGCTGCCACCAGCAATGCGCTGGTTACGATAAATCCATCGATCAGCAGCACCATGCCGCGTTCGGCCGCCGCAAGCATCGCTCCGGCCATCATGGCAATTTCAAATCCTCCGAATGCCGCGAGCACTTCCAGCGGGTCTTCCGCATGCGCATGCAGCCTGACTGCCCGATCGATCACGTCGCGCTTGTGCGCAATACCGCCTTCCGACAAGCCCGCGCCTGCGCCGACGCAGGAGGTGACCGGCACAGCGGTCAGCTTGTGCATGAGCGCGGCAGCCGCGCTCGTATTGCCAATGCCCATTTCCCCAAAACCGACGACATTCCCTTTCAGTGCGCCGATCAGGTCCATGCCGTGACGCATGGCAGTTGAACACTCTTCCCGCGTCATCGCCGGCTGCACCGCGAAATTGCGCGTGCCGTATCCGACCTTACGGCTGATCAGCCCCGCACGCCGGCCGAAGTCATGGTTTACGCCCGCATCGACGACATGCAGTTCGCAGCCATTCTGGCGAGCGAACACGTTGATCGCCGCGCCATTGGCGAGGAAGTTCTCTACCATCTGCCAGGTGACGCTCTGCGGATATGCCGACACGCCTTCTGCCACCACGCCATGGTCGCCGGCAAACACAAGGATGGCGGGCTTGCTCACCACCGGCCTTGTGCTTTTCTGGATCAGCCCGAGCTGTTTTGCCAGCACCTCCAGCTGGCCGAGACTGCCAAGCGGCTTGGTCTTGTTGTTGATGGCTGCGTCGAGCGCGTCGGATAGCGCCAGATCGGCAGTCGCCTTTATTTGAGGAATATGCATGATTGTTCCACACCGCCGCGCCGGCATGTTTTGAAAGTGGTGTCGCGGTTGATTGGCGCTGCGGCAAACCCCGTCCGCAGCCAAGCTCTCGCCAGGGACAACAACTGGCGAACATTCCGGCCGGTATCCGGGCTGGCAAGTCGGACCGTTCCGCCTTCCCATGCAACTGCACAGTGGCACGAAGGATCGGCCGTCGCGTGAGCGACGCTTGCTTACCGTTGCGGGGGCAGCACACTTCGGCTCGCTGGCAAGCCTTGTGTTTCCCGTTTAACTGCGCACATGAACACGTGCGCGAGCACCAGAACGCCCGCAGTGTAAGCTCGCCACAAATCCGAGTCAAACAGGCAAATATGAACTCACACTGCATCTGTCTTCCATGAAAATTCATAAATGCCAGTAAACTTGTGGCGGAACAATTGCCTGCGTTACCCCTACCTATATTCACTGCATTCCGCCGCTCATGACCCACCACACCGACTACCTCACCCAGCAATACAACGCCCGCGCGATGGTCCCCGACCATCCGCGTATCTTCACCCGCTGGCTCAAGGACTCTGCGCATGTGCGCCGTACGCATGCGGCGCTGTTCGACATGGCTTACGGCGAATCGCCTGGCGAGCGCCTCGACTTCTTCCCGGCCAACCGCAGCGATGCGCCGCTGCTGGTATTCATCCACGGCGGCTGGTGGCGTTCGCTCGACAAGTCGGATTTTTCCTTCATTGCACCGGCCTATACACATGCCGGCTTCAATGTCGCGCTGACCAATTACACGCTGGCGCCGCAAGCATCGATCTCGGACATCGTGCGGCAGCAGTTGCATGCGCTCGCCTGGCTGTATCGCAGCGCCGAGAAATATGACTTCGATGCGCGGCGCATCGTGGTCGCCGGGCATTCCGCCGGCGCGCATCTGACTGCGATGATGATGGCGGCACTATGGCCGGTATTTGCGCCGGACCTGCCTGCGGATCTGGTCAAGGCGGGCGTGCTGCTGTCCGGCGTCTATGATCTGGAACCGGTGCGGCATGTCGATTTCGTCCATAACGACCTGAAGCTGACTGCAGAAGATGTCTCTTTGCTATCGCCAGCCCTGATGCCGCAGTCGCACGCAGCGCCATTCATTACCGCAGTAGGCGGCCAGGAATCGGAAGAGTTCAAGCGCCAGACCGGATTGCTGGTGAACGCATGGGCGGCCAGCCATCGCGGCGACATCGCGCTGCCCGATGCCAATCACCTTACTATCTGCGACGCCTTTGCCGCCCCGGACAATCCGCTGTGCGAGGCCACCCTCGAATTGCTCGCAGCACTTTGACATCCTCCGCCTGTTCCTTCGCGAACAGGCGCGCACACAACAATTCACGCCGAGGCGCTTTGCTGCAAGCCCCCCTCGGCAGTATGATGTCCAAGTTGCACACTGGAAAGACGTGCCTGATAATTCCGCTCAAGTAGTGGCAGGGCCCTCGCCAGCATTGCGCAGTGATTCGAACCCGGCTGTTTGTAGGAAAAAAGCCGACAACAAAATATAGGATGTACCGACATGACCGACGCAGCAGACGATCTTGAAGCATTGTTCGATGAAATCTCCGCACAACGCGCCGAGACAGTCGCCCAATCCGTCCCGGACCAGCCGCCCGCAGCCGAGGAATCCGCTCAGGAATCCCTGTCGGACAAGCCGATGTACGAACGCCTAGGCGGCATCGTGCGCATGCTGCACGACTCGCTGCGGCAGCTCGGCTATGACCGCTCGCTGTCCGATGTCGCCAGCCAGATCACCGATGCGCAGGGCCGGCTGGAACATGTCGCGTCGCTGACCGAACAGGCAGCCAACAAGGTCCTGAACACCGTCGATACCAGCATTCCCGAGCAGGAAGCACTGTCGAAAACGGCGGAAAGCATGGAAAGCCGCTGGACCCAGCTGTTCGACGGCAAGTTAAGCATTGAAGAATTCAAGGTGCTCGCTGGCGACTCGAAACAGTTCGCATCCACCGTCATGCAGGCGACCGAAGCGGAAAAAGCGCGTCTGCTTGAAATCATGATGGCGCAGGATTTCCAGGACATCACCGGCCAGTTGATCAAGAAAATCGTCGCCATTACCAGCACAGCGGAGCGCGAGCTGGCGCAACTGCTGCGCGACAATGCGCCGCCGGAAGTGAAGGCTGCAATGGCCGCCGCGGAAGAAAGCAAACCGGTGGAGCTGATGGGCGGCCCGTCGGCGCCCGGCGCGGCCATGGGCCAGGACGATGTCGATAGCTTGCTTGCCGATCTGGGGTTCTGATGGATGACATGCTCAAGGAATTCGTCGTCGAGGCGCTCGACCTGGCGACGAATGTGGAAGAACACCTGCTCACGCTGGAGCGGCACCCGAACGACACGGACACGTTGAATGCGTTGTTCCGCTCGTTCCACACGATCAAGGGCGGTGCCGGCTTCATGAACCTGGCGGCCATCGTGTCGGCCTGCCACCTGACGGAAAACCTGTTCGACGCACTGCGTACCGGCAAGGTGCCGGTCACGCCGACCGCGATCGAAGCCGGTCTGCAGGCCAGCGGTTTCGTCGGCGACCAGCTCAAGCAGCTGGCCAACGGCGCCACGCCCGACTCGCTGCAAGCGATGCCGGCCTCGCTGGAAGAATTGCTGAAACAGGCGATCGAAGGCAAGGCCGTCGAAACGGCAGTCCCGGCGGCACCTGCAGCAGCAACGACGACCTCGGCATCCGCATCGGAAGACGGGCTGGATTGGGAGGCGCTGTACCGTGCGGTGGTGCCGGCCGGCACCCTGCCCGCTGCACAGCCTGCGGTGGCATCGGCAGCGCAGGCTGCAGCACCCGCTGCGGCGGCGTCCAAGCCCGCAGCCGACGAACACAAGCCGATCACCGCGCAAGTCAAGGAAGACAGCATCCGCATCGACGCCGTCAAGCTCGATGCACTGCTCGAAGTGGCAGGCGAATCTGTGCAGGCCGCGAACCAGGCCGCCGTGCTGGTGGAAAAGCTGTCCCAATACAAGTTCGACGGACAGGCCGCGACACTGATGGCCGCTCTACAGGAAACCCTCTCCCGCGCATCGCGCTACTCGACCGAGCTGCAGCGCGCCACGCTGGCAACCCGCATGCAGCCGGTCGGCCGATTGTTCCAGAAATTCCCGCGCCTGGTACGGGAACTGGCGCGCGATCTCGGCAAGGATGTCGATCTGGTGATCGAAGGCGCCGAGACCGAAGTGGACCGCGTGGTGGTCGATAGCCTGTACGACCCGCTGGTGCACATGCTGCGCAACGCGCTCGACCACGGCATCGAAACGGCCGAGGAACGTACCGCAACCAGCAAGCCGGCGAAAGCAAAAATCCTGCTGAAAGCCTGGCAGGAAGGCAGCAGCGTCATGATCGAGATTTCGGATGACGGCAAGGGCATGGACGCGGACAAGCTGCGTGCCAAGGCGATATCAAAGGGCTTGATCAGCGAAAGCGCCGCGCAGACGCCGGAAGAAGCCTTCCAGCTGGTGTTCCTGCCCGGCTTCTCCACCAAGGAAGTCGCCTCCAGCGTCTCCGGGCGCGGCGTGGGCATGGACGTAGTCCGGACTGCGGTCGAGAAGCACCGCGGCGCAATCCGCATCGACTCGGTGCTGGGCGAAGGTACGCGTTTCACGATTCGCCTGCCGATCGAACTGTCGATCGTGCCGACCATGCTGGTGCGCACTGCAGGCGCCGCACTGGCGATGCCGATGGCGGTGGTGGAGCGGGTAGTGGAACTGCCGGAAGAATTCGACGAAGTCGGCGGCGCGCCGGTGCTGCGCGATCAGGGCCGGCCGCTGGCAGTGCGTTCGCTGGCCGAGATCCTCGGCTACGAGCAGGGCCGGCAGAAGGTCGGCATCGTGATCGCCGCGCCGCATCCGTACATCCTCGCGGTCGATGCGGTGGACGGTACCGCCGACCTGGTAATCAAGCCGCTGACCGCGTTGTCGGTGACTGGCGTGAACGGCACCGCGCGCTCAGCGGAAGGCGAGCTGGTGCTGGTAATCAGTCTGGCATTCCTGCTGGACGGCTGCAAGACGACGACGTTGCGGCTGGCGGCGTAACGCCAGAAACGCAAGGCGCCCCTCTACTCTGTCATCCCGAACGCAGTGAGGGATCTCCCCTGCGCAAAGCGCGAGATCCCTCACTGCGTTCGGGATGACAGAACTGAGGGTTTCCTCTTGCCCCCTCAACCGCCTGCTCTGCTCACTTCCTCGCCAGCCTCTCCGCCTTCTCCTTCGACCACGCCGCAATCTTCTCGTGTATCCCCTCCTGCTCGCTGAACATCTGCGAGTTCGACGCAAGCTGCGCGCATAGCTCCAGCCGGATGCCGTTCGGATCGAAGAAGTAGATCGACTTGAATATCCGGTGGTCGGTCACGCCGAGCACCTCGATACCATGTGCTTCCAGACGCTCCTTCATTGACTCCAGCTGTTCGACCGTATCCACACGAAGCGCGATGTGGTTGACCCACGCCGGCGTATTCGGAGACGGTTCGGGCGCGGCATCATCTCCCAGATCGAAGAACGCAAGGCAGGAGCCGTCGGTCATGCGGAAGAAGATGTGCACGTACGGGCAGTACTCGCCGGTGGAGGGCACTACGTCCTTCTGGATGTAATGGAACAGCGGCAGCCCGAGGATATCCTCGTAAAAATGCCGCGTCTCTTCCGCATCGCGGCAGCGGTACGCGAAATGATGCAGACCGTTGATCGGCGCCGCATCGCCGATTGCGGCAGGCAGGCCGACCTGTGTCGTGACTGGTGTATTCATCGCAGCTCCTTGGATTCAGTGGCGTCCCTTGGCTTCGTACTGCACAACCTGCTGGTTGATCGCGCCGAAGATCGACTTGCCGTTCGCATCCAGCATTTCAATGCGTATCGTGTCGCCGAACTTCATGAACGGCGTTTTCGCTTCGCCGTGCTCAATCATTTCGAGGCAACGCTTCTCCGCGATGCAGGTGTAGCCCTTGGACGCATCCTTGTTGGACACCGTGCCGGAACCGATGAT
>JAEZVM010000144.1 GCA_023420795.1 Pseudomonadota bacterium | reverse complement strand
GAGCTTGAACAATTCAGGGCGTTGCAGGCTGGCTCCTGATTCGTTCTCCACATACCAAGCAGCGATCTTCAGCCCTCGCTCTTTGGCGAAGTCTTTGAGATCAGCTTTGGCTCGGCTTGCGTCTTGTTCTGCAGTGGATGCTCGGAGGTAGGCGCGGACAAACATGTCAAAGAACTCCCTTAGTTCGATTTGGGTAGTTCTCAGTATGCCAGTTCGATTTAAGTTATGTAAAGCAAGTTATCGAACCAGTTCTATTAGGGAGCTGAAAGGTTCTCTTGAAGTACACCTAAAAGAAACTTCCTCGAAGCGTCATGGGCATGAGGGGTACGGGGGGGGAAATTGACACTGCTGGTTTGTTTGAACCGTGCTCAGAAATTTCCCATTTTTTATTCCGGCCTTTTGCAGGAAACCTTCTTGTTAATTGTCTTGTTAGACAGATGGTTACCTTGTTGTTACACTCCTATTTTCCCTTTTGCAACAATTCAGTCGCGTGGCGGTACATCGGATCTGCCGCAGTTAAAGATTAACCAAAAGAACAAAATGCTTTCAGACCTCTTCAAGCCCGGGGTGTCGGCAGAGACGCAACAGACCGTTGCCGCCAAAATGGTTTTCACACCTTCTGTCCCTGCGAAAATTTCGTTCGTGGACCGGGATGCCGTAAACGACAAATTGGTGAACGCGCTTATGACGCCGGGTAAGCAGTTGGTGGTGTACGGGCACTCGGGAAGCGGTAAGACGACTCTCGTCGTGAATAAGCTGCACCAGCTTTACGAAGGACATATCACGTCTCGGTGCATGAAGGGGACCACCTTAGACTCGCTTGTACGTGACGCCTTCGATCAGCTCGATCCGTTTTTCGTCTCTGAACGTGTGGAAGCAACAAAAAACACCGTTGAAGCAGCGTTGGAGGCAAGCTACTTTGGGGTAAAAAACCAACTGAAGGCGGTGCAGACTTTGGAAGCAACCGCTAAACAAACACGGGCACTTCCCCCTGACCTCACACCGAGCCTATTGGCGAAGCTTATGGGGACGAAACGCCTGTGTTGGATGATTGAAGATTTCCACAAAGTTGAGGGTGCAGAAAAGACAAAACTTTCGCAGTTCATGAAAATTTTCATGGACTTCGGGATGGACTTCCCCGATCTCAAAATAATTGCACTTGGGGCCGTAGAAACCGCCCGGCAGGTGGTCGAGTACGATCAGGAGATGCGCAACCGCATCGCCGAAATCGAAGTCCCCTTAATGTCAGAGGATGAGATCAGAAAGATCATAGAAAAAGGCGCCTCGGCCCTAAACCTAATCTTTCCGCCTGATGTACAAAAGGTAATCTCGCAGTATTCGAGTGGACTGGCAGCGGTGGCCCACCAGCTATGCCTAAACATGTGTAGTGCCGCAGGCGTAAATGAGACTGTTCGGCAGCGTCTTACCTTAACTGTCGATAATCTTGAAAAAGCGATAACGCGTTACGTTGAAGACTGTTCTGACACCATCAGAGGTAACTTTGAGAAAGCAAGAAAAGTTACACGAAAAACAACTTATAAACATGCTGATGTAATTCTTGACGCACTTAGCACGTTCGACGACAAAGGCGCAGCGCGGAGCGAGATTCTTACAGTGATTAAAAGGCAACATCCAAAGTACACGGATGCGATGCTCAAGTCACAGGTGAAGCTCCTTCAAGAGGAAGGACGCGGTGGTTTGGTTCGTCATAGCCAAAACTCGGGGCTTTACTCATTCTCCGACCCCGTGTACCGGGTCTTCGCTAAAACTCTCTTCCATAAGAATGGCAGCATAGACGTCGATGCGGACTCCGTTCAGCTCGATCTGTCACAACTGGTGCGCCTGCTTGAACGGGAACTGAGCCGTTTGGACAGCTCGAAAGCTGAAAAGCCAAGGGCATTTAGGGTCGTCGTGAACAAGAAAGCTGCCTGACAATCGTGGGAAGCCTTTAACCTGGGAAGGAGTCTACGCGACTCCTCCTCCCTACGATTCTTTTCACCTGTCGGTGGGCTTCAACCTGAGGCGCTACGACAAACCCATCATTCGAAAAACTTATTGACTGAGAGTCACACCGCTCCCAGCCCTGGATTTCCCAGGCGGGGACGGATAGGTATATATAGGCGAGCAATCTGGCAAATTCTAAGCGGTAGCAGCCAGCTTTTCGGCAAGGTCACCAGCATCAATGGCGACGTACCTCTGCAGCATGTTCGCGGTCGTATGGCCGGAAATCGCGCGAAGCTCCAACACAGACAGCCCCAGCTTCGCCAGCCGGGTAAGCGCATCATGTCTGAGGTCGTGGAAAGTGAAGTCAGTTATGCCAGCCCGAACAACTGCTCTCTCGTACGCCTGCTTCAAAGCCTCGACGGTAATGGGAAATACTCTCCCATCAAGGCTACGCGGCAAATCCGTTAGAAGCTCGATACAAACCGGCGAGAGAGGTACTGTCCGAGGTTGCCCAGTCTTGGTCACCATGAGCTTTGCTGTACCTCTTTTGAGGTCGATGCCCTCCCATCGTAGAGCAAGAACTTCTCCCCTTCGCGCTGCCGTCTCCAACGCGAAGATGACGACCGGTTTAATCCAAGGGTTTCGACATTGACCGCATGCGAACTTCAGGGCCTCCCTTTGATCGGGCGTTAGAACACGGTCTCGCGCCTGCCCTGAGCGCGGCTTTCTGACCAACGTGACAGGGTTACTGTGGAGAGCAATGCCCCATTCCTTTATCGCTACTGTGAACACATGCCCAAGCAATTGAAGCTCGCGTAACACGGTTCCTGAAGAAACCTCTTTGAGGCGAGAGTCCCTCCATGCCGCAATCATCTGCCCGGTGATAGACGCGGGTGCATATTTTGCCAAGGGCAAGGACTTAAACCGCTCGATACGGTTTAGCTCTGCCCTACTCCCTCGTTTGGTACAGCTAACCTCCCTGCCGTACCTCTCCAGAAGCTCACCCAATGTAGTCTGTTCGGCTGTCGTGCGGTCCATCCACTGACCTGCATCCAGCAGCCGTTCTTGTTGTCTTGCCCACTTCTCTGCGTCTTTTTTCAGTTCAAAACTCTTGGTCTGGGATGGGCATCCCTTGCGCCTAACGATTGCTTGCCACTTACCCCGCAATGCTCTGATTGTCGCCACGGTTTTCACTCCAGTGTGATCAGAGTGTGATCAACCGTGGAAGGGCGTGGAGAGGGAGAGAGTTAACTCCTTGATTTTCTAAGGAAATGGGGCGGTAGCTCAGCTGGGAGAGCGTCGCGTTCGCAATGCGAAGGTCGGGAGTTCGATCCTCCTCCGCTCCACCAGAAGTCCAAGGCTGTAACTCATGAAATCAACGAGTTACAGCCTTTTTGTTTTTGCGCGCACCTGCACACTGGTCAACTCCACTATTTCTGCCTTTGCCACCGAGTTTGTAACGCTTGCTGCTCATGTTCTCCATCGACGGCTGGCGTTCATTCAATCAACCCGCATCGCCCAACTGATATTTCCGCATCTTGTCGTGTAGCGTCGTCTTCGCCATGCCCAACGCTTCCGCAGTTTTGGCAAGGCTGCCGTCGTTGCGTGCCAGGGCTTCGGCGATCAGGGTCCGCTCGAAGGCAGCCACCGTTTCTGCAAGCGGGCGAGGGCCGGCGGGCAGGCCGGTGCCGAACGGCGGGAAGCCTCCCTCGATTCCGAGGATGCAGCGGTCGGCCACGTTACGTAATTCGCGCACATTGCCCGGCCAGTCATAGGCGACGAGCCGCTGCATCCGGGCCGTATCGAACTCCGGAGCCGGGCGCTGGAGCCGTGCCGCACCGTGGAGCAGGAAGTGTTCGAACAGCAGCGGAATGTCGTCGCGGCGTTCCCGCAGCGGCGGAATCGGCAAGGTGGCGACATTGAGCCGGTAATAAAGGTCGGCGCGGAAGCGGCCCTGATCCGACAATTCCTTCAGGTCCGCTTTCGTCGCTGCCACGACGCGGCAATCCACCGGAATCTGCGTGTTGGAGCCGAGCCGCTCCACGCTGCGCTCCTGCAGCACCCGCAATAGCTTGGTCTGCATCGCCATGGGCATGGATTCGATCTCGTCCAGGAACAGCGTGCCGCCGCTGGCATGTTCGATCTTGCCGATGCGCCGCTTGGTCGCGCCGGTAAACGCGCCGGCTTCATGGCCAAAGATTTCACTTTCGAACAGCGTTTCCGGCAGGCCGCCGCAATTGATGGCGACGAAATTGCCGCTGCGCCTCGGGCCGGCCTCATGCAGGCAGCGCGCAACGAGCTCCTTGCCGGTGCCGGTTTCTCCTTCGATCAGGACATCGACGGCGCTGTTGGCAAGATCCGCCACCAGTTGCCGCACGCGTAGCATCGCGGGCGAGCGGCCGATGAGCTTGCCGTCGAGCTGATCGCGGCTCTCCAGCCGCGCGCGCAGCTGGCGCACTTCCAGCGTCAGGCGGCGCTTGTCGAGCGCACGCCGCACGACTTCCACCAGATAGTCGGGCGAGAACGGCTTTTCGATGAAATCGTGGGCGCCGTTCTTCATCGCTTCCACCGCCAGCGACACATCGCCGTGGCCGGTGATGAGCACCACCGGCAAGTCGGCGTCGATGCCGCGCACTTCCTTGAGCAGCGCCATGCCATCCATTCCCGGCAAACGGATGTCGCTGACAACGATGCCCGGGAAGTCGCGCGTGATGCGGCGGCGCGCCTTTTCGGCGCTATCCACGCCGCTGACTGGAATGTCTTCCAGCTGCAGCGCCTGTTCACAGCCGAGGCGCACATTAGAGTCGTCTTCGACCACCAGCACTTGCAAGGTTTCAGTCATGTTGTCGGCCTTCCGGAGCAACGGGGATTTCGAGAGAAAATACGGCGCCGCCCTCTGGATGATTGGTACCGGAAAGGCTGCCGCCGAAGTCGGCGACGATGCCGGCGGAGATCGCGAGCCCGAGGCCGAGCCCGCTGCCGATGTCCTTGGTAGTAAAGAAGGGTTCGAACAGGCGCGCGCGCGTTTCTTCACTCATGCCTTCGCCATGATCGCGCACCTGGATCAGGACGCGATCCCTGAGACGCCGCGCCACGATATCGAGCGACTGCTCCGGCATGCCCCGCATGGCATCGAGTGCATTGCCGATCAGGTTGACCAGTACTTGGTCCAGGCGGTTCGGATCGCACCAGACTTGCAATTCTTCATCCGGCAAATCGATGCACGCCACCACGCGTGCCTGCTTGAAGCGCTGCTCCAGCAGGAACAGGGCATTCTCCACCGCGCGGCACAGCGACACCGCCGACGGTCTGCCCGATGACTTGCGTGCGAACGCCTTGAGCTGGGCAGTGAGATGCCCCATGCGATCGACCAACTCCGCAATGCGTTCCAGATTGGTGCTGGCGGTTTCCTGGTTGCCGCGCGCGAGGAATTTGCGGGCGTTGCCGGACAGCGTGCGTAGCGCAGCCAGCGGCTGGTTCAGCTCATGCGCAACGCCGGCCGCAAGCTGGCCGATGACGGCCAGTTTCCCCGCCTGTACCAGTTCATCCTGCGCCGCGCGCAAGGTACGCTCGGCCTGCGTGCGCTCGGCAACTTCCTGCTGCAGGCGCGCATTGGTCGAAGACAGGTCGGCGGTGCGTTCGGCAACCTTGCGTTCCAGCTCGTCATGCGCCCGCTGCAGCGCTGCCTGCGCGGCCAGCCTGTCGCGCAGGTGACGCCGCCGCTCATTGAGCATCAACGCGAGAATGCACAGGAAAGCGGCACCAATGCCGGCGAGCGCGGCACGGTTGGTCGCGATGCCGCGCACCTGCGCCTGCGGAGAAAACACGGTGATGTTCCAGGGCGTGCCGGGCAAGGGCTGGGTCTGCGACAGGAAGACGCCGGCAACCGGGAACATCGACACCATTTGCGGCTCGAGCTTGGGCAAGCGCACCAGGCGTGCGCCATTCTGGAGGTCGGCCAGCTCGACCTGGCCGAGCGGGTTGAGCGCGCGCCGGTTGTATTGCTGCGTGCGGTCGAATGCGTTGCGGGTCGCCTCGTCCAGCGGCCTGAGCGTGGTGAATTTCCAGTCAGGCACTGATGCCAGGATCACCACACCGTTCTCATCCGATACCAGCGCCGGCGCTTCCGCCGTTGACCAGGATTTCTCAAGCTGTTTCAGGCCCACCTTCACCACCGCGACACCGCGCGTTCCGTGCTGGTCCGTCAGGGCGGACGACAGGTAATAGCCGGGTTCGCCACGCGTGGTGCCGATGCCGAAGAAGCGCCCGCTGCCGTCGTTCATCGCTTCGAGGAAGTATGGGCGGAATGAGAGATCTTCTCCGATGAAGCTGTCCGCGCGGCGCCAGTTGCTGCTGGCCAGGACCTTCCCTGTGCTGTTGAGAATGTAGATGGACAGCGTGCCAGCCCGTTCATTGAGCTGTTCCAGGTAATGACTCACCTGTTCGGTCTGCGCATGCGCCGGATTGGCCGCGGTAAGCAGCTGCATCACATCCCTGTCCAGCCCCAGGGTCGTGGGAAAGTAGGCGTACTTGTCGATCTCGCGCTCGAGGCTGGTGGCGTACAGATCCAGCCGGTAGCGCCCGGTGGTCTGCAGTTCGGCCAGACCGACGCTGAAACTGTACCGGTAGGCGGAAAAGCTGGCGCCGGCGACCAGCACCACAAAACCAAGGAGGAGCGCGCCCAGGCGCTGCGGTCGTTGATGGAAAGGCATGAAAAGCGAAATGCGATCGTATCCCCGGATTATGCCGTGGTTTGCAACCAGGGATCGGATGGCGAAATGCCCGTGCCGGCTTCGTGCTCAGGCTCCTGACCGCGAGGAAAAAGGCATCGTGCACGAAGCCGGCGCCGCGGCGCTCGGCAAGGACTTCAGGAAAAATACGATCACGGCGACGCAGCCGCGCCCGGTACTCAGGCCGCGCGTGCAGCCGGCATCTCTTCCGCAAGCGGCAGCACCGTATCAGCGTCGGCCAGCTCGTCACTGACCGGATCGATTGCGTCTTCCCATTTGGCGACCACGGCGGTTGCAATCGCATTGCCCAGCACGTTGGTGACGGTGCGGCCCATGTCAAGGAAATGGTCCACGCCCATGATCACCAGCAGGCCCGCTTCGGGCAGCCCGAACATCGGCAGCACCGCAGCCACCACCACCAGCGACGCGCGCGGCACGCCGGCGATGCCCTTGGACGACACCATCAGCACTAGCAGCATCGTGATCTGCTGGCCGAGTGTCAGCGGAATGTCGTAGGCCTGCGAAATGAACAGCGCGGCAAACGCGGTGTACATCATCGAGCCATCGAGATTGAAGGAATAGCCGAGCGGCAGCACGAAACCGGTCACGCGATCCTTGATGCCGAATTTCTCGAGCTGTTCCATCAGCTTCGGATACACGGACTCGCTCGACGCGGTGGAAAAACCGACCAACATCGGACCGCGGATGAGCTTGATGAGACGGAATACATCCTTGCCGAGCACGCAGTAGCCGGCGAAGATCAGCACCGCCCACAGCGCAGCCAGCGCCAGGAAGAAGCTCGCCATGTATTTGCCGAACACGAGCAGCACGCCGAGCCCCTGCGTGGTGATGACGGACGCCACCGCGGCGAACACGCCGATCGGCGCAAAGCGCATCACATAGTCAGTTACCTGCAGCATCACGTGGACCATGTCTTCGGTGACTTTTACCAGGCTGTTGGTCGTGTTGTTATGGAGCTTGCCCAGGGCCAGGCCGAAGAACAGCGCGAATATGAGAATCTGCAGGACTTCGTTGTGCGCCATCGCCTCGAAAATACTCTTTGGGAAAACGTGCGTGATGAAGTCTTTCAAATTCAGCGCACCGGTCTTCAGGTTCGTCGCTGTGCCAGCTTCCGGCAGCGGCACCGCGACCGTATCCCCCGGCCGCAGCACATTGGCCATGATCAGGCCGATGGTCAGCGAACAGAACGAAGCAGCAACGAACCATCCGAGCGCCTTGGCGCCGATACGACCCACGGTCTTCGCATCGCCCATGCCCGCCAGACCTGCCACCAGCGTTGCGAGCACCAGCGGCGCAATGATCATCTTGATGAGGCGCAGGAAAATGTCGGTGAAAATTGAAAAGTAGCCGGCAATTTCCTTCGCCACCGCCGCGTCCGGAGCGAAGGTATGGCACAAATAGCCGACAGCGATGCCGGCGGCCATTGCAATGGCGATCCAGGTCGTTAGTTTGTTACTTTTCATCAAGAATTCCTTCGCCACGCAGAGCGCAGCAGCTAAGTTCTAATTGGAGTGGAGGAAACTCGAGGCAGCGGAATGACGAGCATTTCCTGAGCCTTAAGTGAGTTACCTTTGAGCACTCTTCATGCCAGCTACACGGCCAGCCGAACCCAACTTAACTTCCTGATTTAAAAGATGATTCATTCCCAGACCAATGGGAACAAGACGGTTTTCCGAACGGGGGAGTCCGATATCGTTCGGATTTCCGAACGGCTTGTTCTTCGAACGGCGTACACCAGCGCTCCAGGGGGGTGCATTTCCATGCCCCAAGATTAGATTGACTACAGGCAATTGTTACAATTCCGGTATGCATTCCTGCTTTAGCTGAATAGCCGTCCAGAAAGAGGGAGAACATTCATGTTGAAACCAGCCGTGCTGATCGCGATGTTCGAAATCTCGACCGTGTTCGCAGTCGAGGCTCACGCTCAGGTTACCGGCCGATGGTCGGACAATTACGTCGTTCCCGCTGCGCCGGCCGCCGCCAGAGCCGCTCCGCCGCAGAACGGCTCATTGTGCGCGCCCGGCAAAGCGGTCAACGTGCTGTACGTCGGCACCTGGTATCCGGCCAGGGTGCTCGAAGATCTGGATAGCATGAACACCTGCCTCGTCTCGTATGATGGCTTCGGCTCGAACTGGGATGAGCGGGTCAGTCTCAAGCGGATGCGGCCGGCAAACGCCGATAGCGCGCCGGTCGCGCAGAGCAATACCAGGCAAACGGCCACTCAAGCTGTACCGACCGGCAAATACAGCTGCTATACCTTCGACAACGGTCAGCTCAACTACACCTATACCGATGTCGAGATCGAGACAGGCAATCGTTATTCCGTCGGCGGCAAGGGAGGCAGCTACACGCTGTCGTCCGGCGGCGCGATGGCTTTCACCGGCACGATGGCCAATGCCACCGGCAAGTTCTCGGTCAAGAACAGCGGGAAGCCGAACATCGACCTGGTCTTCAACGGAGACAACCGTGCCTCGATGAGCTGCGCGAAGTCCCGTTAAAGACAGGAGATCAGTTCATCTCCCACAACTGGCCGTCCGCGGTAATCAATGCCGTCCGGACGAGCTTGCCGGGGAAAACCCGTTGCGCGGCCGCAGCATATCGCGACAACTGCTTGCCGTAAGCGGCGCGCTCGCTATCGAGCAGGTCGCGCTTGTAGTCGAGAACCCAGACTTCTTCTCCGAACACAACGGTGCGGTCGAAGCGCAGCACTTCGCTGCCGTTGACGACTTCCATCTCATTGCGCGCGGAATGGAAGTGCGCCGGATTGAAGAAGCGTTCGAGCTGCGGTTGCGACAGGATCAGCAATGCACGCTCGCGGACTGTCTCCGCAATCGCAGGCGTGCAGCGTAGCCAGCGCACGATCGAAGGCGCATCGGGCACCGGCGCCGGCCAGTTCGCCTCCAGCGTCACCCGCTCCAGCAGCGCATGCAAGGCAAGCCCCTCGTCGATCGCGACGTTGTGCACAGGCGGCGCAATCGTATCCGCGCCCTCGAAAACCGGCGGATTGAAGACGGAGAGACTGAATTCGCCGGCAATCGCTGCGGCCGCATCCGGCTCGATGCCGACCTCGACTTCGACCAACGGAGCAGCCTGAAGCCGGTGGTACCAGCTTCCCTCGACGGAACCGTCGTCCAGCGCGCCACGCGCACCGGCAACGCCGCTGACGATCAACAACTCCTTGGCACGTGTGACGGCGACATACAGCAGGTTCCAGTCTTCCTGCTGCCTGAACCGTTCTTCCGCCTCGAACAGCGCGTCGCGCGCGGCACCGCGCTCCTGCTTGCGGCCGAAGCAGGAGAAATGCGTCGGCGCATCCGCATCCTGCGGCCAGTCGCACAGGATGCCGCAATCGTCGCGCGCAGGTTCGCTGTGATTGGCATCGACCAGCACCACGATCGGCGCTTCCAGCCCCTTTGCACTATGAATGGTCAGGATGCGCACCGCATCCACCGCCGCATCGACGGTGGCTTCATCGGGCGCCTCGTTGTCGGCCCCATTTTTCAGTACCTGCAGCGCATCGATGAACTTCGGCAGGCTAGGGTAACGGCCCGCATCGAGGTTCAGCGCCAGTTCGATAAAGGCGTCAATGTTGCCGAGCACCTGCGCACGAACCACCGGCTGCGCCACCTGCGCATAACGCGCAACCAGTTGCCCCTGATGCAGGATCAGGTCGAGCAGGTCGTGCACCGGCAAGCGAGGCGCGGCGTCCAGCCAGTTTTCCAGCAGATCGACAGCACGCCTTATTGCTGGTGATACGCCATCCAATACGGCAGCCTGCATGCGCAACCACCAGGTCGCTTCCGTGCGCTGCGCCAGTGCGATTAGGTCGTCGTCGCTCGCTCCGAAGACAGGCGACTTCAGTACATGCGCAAGCGCGCGATTGTCACCCGGCGTAATCAGAAAACTTAGCAATGCGGTCAGGTCCGCGACTTCCAGCGATTCGAGCAGACCACCGCGCCTGTCAGAGACAAAGGGGATGCCCGCCTCGCGCAACGCGCTCTCATATGCGGTCAGATACGTGCGCTTCTTCACCAGCAGCATGACATCCGACCAAGCCACGGCACCATCTCTGCGGGCGGACAATTCCCGCATCGCGTTCAGGATGGCGCGCGCCACCGCCCTCCCCTCATCCAGGCGCCGCGCATCTTCCTCTTCTTCGCGTGGCGTGAGGAGCGGGTCGCGCAATGCGAACCCGGTCTGCGCCACTTCCTCCGGCTTCGATTCCTGAATCAGCGGCAGGCGCCACACTGCACCGCCCTGCGCCCCCAAAGTGGTTTGCGGCGAAAAAATCGGATTCCCCAGGAAACTCGCGTTCAGCACATCGACAATCGTGGCAGCATTGCGCCGCGTCTGGTTGGTGCGAAGCACATCGGCGCCGAGCGCAGAGAGCATGTCGCGTGCCGCGTCGAACACACGCGGCTCGGCGCGCCTGAAGCGATAAATCGACTGCTTCGGATCGCCGACCACGAAGACGCTCGGCTTCGCCGCATCGTCGCCGTATGCATTCAGCCACGCACGCACGATGCTCCATTGCAGCGGATTGGTATCCTGGAATTCGTCGAGAAGAATGTGCCGGTAACGCGCATCGAGCCGGCTCTGCAGATAGGCGGCGTGGTCGCCGTCCGTCAGCAGGCGATACGCGTGCCATTCCAGATCGCTGAAATCAAACACCCGCCGCTCAGTCTTGATCGCCTGGTAATGCTCAAGATAGGCGGAGCC
>JAEZVM010000152.1 GCA_023420795.1 Pseudomonadota bacterium | reverse complement strand
ACTTCGGCATAGGCGCCGGTCGGGCGCGACGCATAAGCAACGCGGTCGCCCGGCTTCACATACGTGACGCCTGCGCCGACCGCCTCGACCACGCCTGCCCCCTCCATGCCGATCCCGCCCGGAAGCGGTTGCGGATAGGCGCCGGTACGGAAATAGACGTCGATGTAGTTCAGTCCGCAGGCGGCCTGGCGCACGCGCGCTTCGCCGGGGCCGGGTTCGCTGACCTCCACCTCGACATACTCCATCACTTCCGGTCCGCCGACCGCATTGATCCTGATTGCCTTTGCCATGTCGCCCCCTAACTGTGATGATGGTGATGATGCGGTGCGAGCTGCGCGAGCAGCAGCTTCGCCGATTCGGTATTGGTGGCGCACGGCACGTTGTGCACGTCGCAGGCGCGCACCAGCGCGTTGACATCCGGCTCGTGCGGATGCGCGGTCATCGGGTCGCGCAGGAAGATCACGCAGTCGATCTTCCCTTCGACCAGCTCCGCGCCGATCTGCAGGTCGCCGCCGGACGGCCCGGACAGTTTGCGCTCAACCGTCAGCCCGACCTCTTCCTGCAGCCGCTTGCCGGTGGTGCCGGTCGCGACCAACAGAAACTGGCGCAACAGATCCGCATGCTCGGACGCGAGTTCGATCATGTCGTCCTTTTTCTGATCATGGGCGATCAGTGCAATGCGTTTTTTCATGACGGTCTCACCTGTCAAGCACTAAAAGGTCCCCGGGTAATTACCGCCGTCGAGCAGCACGTTTTGCCCGGTCATGTAACCGGCATGCACGCTGCAGAGGAACGCACACACCGCGCCAAACTCGGCCGGATTGCCGAAGCGCTGCGCCGGAATCTGCTGCCGTCGCGCTGCAAACGCATCTTCAAGACTCTTGCCGGCCGCACTGGCCGCCGCGTCTATCGTCTTCTTCAGGCGGTCCGTCTCGAACTGGCCCGGAAGCAGGTTATTGATCGTCACATTGTGCGCAACGGTCTTGCGCGCGATGCCCGCAACGAAGCCGGTCAGGCCGGAACGCGCGCCGTTCGACAGGCCGAGGATGTCGATCGGCGCCTTCACCGCGCTGGACGTGATGTTGACGATACGGCCGAAGCGGCGTGCGATCATGCCATCGACAGTGGCCTTGATCAGCTCGATCGGCGTGAGCATGTTGGCGTCGAGTGCGGCGATCCAGTCGTCGCGTGTCCAAGTGCGGAAGTCGCCCGTGGGCGGGCCGCCGGCATTGGTGACCAGGATGTCCGGGTTCGGGCATGCAGCCAGCGCCTGCGCACGTCCTTCTGCGGTGGTGATGTCGCAGGCGACCGCTGTCACCGTGACGCCGGTCTTCTGCCGGATTTCCGCAGCAGCCCCTTCTAGCACCTCTGCGTTGCGCGCGACGATCGTCACGTTCACGCCTTCGGCGGCCAGCGCTTCCGCGCAGCCGCGCCCCAATCCCTTGCTGGCGCCGCATACCAGCGCCTGTTTGCCGCGAATTCCGAAATCCATGGTTCTCCTTATGCTCGCTTTCTGGACAATAAATATATGCCGGCCAGCACCAGCGCAGTGCCCGCCAGCTGAATTCCAGTGATCGGTTCGCCGAGGATCAGCGCGCCGAGAAACAATGTCGATACCGGCCCGATCATTCCTGCCTGCGAAGCAGTCGCCGGGCCGATGCGCTCCACCGCCATCATTGTCAACAGTACCGGAAATACCGTGCAGACCACGGCATTAACCAGCGACAAGGTGTATACCGGCATCGGCTGCACCAGCATCGACGCCGGCCGCAGCAGGAAGAATTGCAGGATGCATGCCACGCTCGATACGCACATTGCATAGGCGACAAGACGCAGCGCCCCCACCTTTCGTACCAGCTCGCCGGACAGGATCAGGTACACCGCATACGATACCGCGCTTCCGAGCACGAAGGCGCCGCCCAGCGTGACATTCGATCCGCCCAGGCGCACATCGTGCAGAAACACCAGCACCGTGCCGAGGTAGGCGGTGCCGAGCGCGAGCCATTCCGGCAGCGTGATTTTCTTCTTCAGGAAGAACACTGAAATCAGCAGCACGAAGGACGGCGTCAGGAACAGGATCAGCCGCTCCAGTCCGGCGGAAATGTATTGCAGTCCGAGGAAATCCAGGAAGCTGGAGAGGTAATAGCCGAGCAGGCCCATTACCACGATCTTGCCGCGCTCCGCATTTGTCAGCGGCGCTTCGGTGCGCGCCTTCCAGAACGCGACGACTGCGAAGAACGGCAGCGAGAACAGCATGCGGAAAGCGATCAGTGTGACCGCATCGACGTCGTAGCGGTAAATCAGCTTGGCGACGATGGCTTTTGCGGAAAACAGGATGGCGCCGGAGATCGCAATTGCCAGGCCGGCGAGGAAAGCCTGGCGCGCGGGAGATGAAGCGGTGTTGGAAATCATCCGGGGATTTTACGCCGCGAATGATTTCTTTTCAGACCGTCGCTATCGTTTCTTCAGAATCGAGCCGAGCACACCGCGAATGATCTCGCGGCCGACCTGCGAACCGATGGAGCGCGCCGCCGACTTCGCCATCGCCTCGACAAAGTTGTCCTTGCGGCGCGAGGACCCGCCCCCGCCGAACAGGCCGCCCAGTGCATCGCCGAAAATCGAGCCGCCTTCTTCCTGCTGCGCGGGCGCGCGGGTTTGCTGCGCGGCTTCTTCCCTGTCCGGCATCTTGGTTGCGACGCGGCCCTTGATCTTTTCATGTGCGGATTCGCGATCGACCGCCTTTTCATACACGCCGGCAATCACGGAACTCGCGATGATTTCATTGCGCTCGGCGTCACTGATCGGCCCGATCTGCGATGCCGGCGGCACGATGAACGCGCGCTCGACGATATTCGGCCGGCCCTTTTCATCGAGGAAGGACACCAGCGCCTCGCCGACGCCAAGTTCGGTGATCGCCTGCACGGTATCGATCTGCGGATTGGGGCGGAAGGTTTCGGCGGCTGCCTGCACCGCCTTCTGGTCGCGCGGCGTGTAAGCGCGCAACGCATGCTGGACCCGGTTGCCCAGCTGACCAAGCACGGTATCGGGAATGTCGAGCGGATTCTGGGTGACGAAATACACGCCCACGCCCTTGGAGCGGATCAGCCGCACCACCTGCTCGATTTTCTGCAGCAGCGCCTTCGGCGCCTCATCGAACAGCAGGTGCGCCTCGTCAAAGAAAAACACCAGCTTCGGCTTGTCCAGGTCGCCAACTTCCGGCAGCTGCTCGAACAGTTCCGACAGCATCCACAGCAGGAAGATCGAATACAGCCTCGGCGCATGGAGCAGCTTGTCGGCGGCGAGGATGTTGACCATGCCCTTGCCGGCGGCGTCCGTCTGCATGAAATCCTCGATGTTCAGCATCGGTTCACCGAAGAAGCGGTCGCCGCCCTGCTCGTCGATTGCGATCAGGCCGCGCTGGATCGCGCCGATGCTGGCGGCGGAAATATTGCCGTATTCGGTCTGGAACTGCGCGGCATTCTCTCCGACATGCTGCAGCATCGTGCGCAAGTCCTTGATGTCGAGCAGCAGCAGGCCGTTGTCGTCCGCAATCTTGAACACCAGTTGCAGCACGCCTTGCTGGATATCGTTCAGGTTCAGCATGCGTGCCAGCAGCAGCGGCCCGAGATCGGAAATCGTCGCGCGCACCGGATGGCCCTTTTCGCCAAACACGTCCCAGAACGTGACCGGGCAGCCGGTCCACTCCGGCTCCGGCAACTTCAGCGATTCCAGCCGCTCTTTCATTTTTGGCGACAGCGTTCCGGCCTTCGCCAGACCGGAAAGATCACCCTTGACGTCAGCCATGAACACCGGCACGCCGATATTCGACAGCGCCTGCGCCAGCACCTGCAGAGTAACGGTCTTGCCAGTGCCGGTGGCGCCGGTGATGCAGCCGTGACGGTTGGCGAGATGCGGCAACAGTGCCAGTTCCTTGTCCTGGTGGCGGGCGATCAAAAGTGGATTGAGCATGGTTTTACGGGCTTTCCGGCTGATTTTGGGAAGGGGGCATATGCTAAAATTCTAGATTGATTTTCGGCTTGGTATCTGTATATTTTGGCTCAATTTTTGCGGCCGGATAAGCAATATCACCCCTCTTCTTCATTTCCAGGAAAGATCCGTCATGGCTGGACACAGTAAATGGGCCAACATCAAGCATAAAAAAGCAGCGACCGATGCGAAGCGAGGCAAGATCTGGACGCGCCTGATCAAGGAAATCACCGTGGCGGCCCGCATGGGCGGCGGCGACCTCGCCAGCAATCCGCGCCTGCGCCTTGCGGTGGACAAGGCGGCCGATGCCAACATGCCGAAGGATAACGTCAACCGCGCGATCCAGCGCGGCACCGGCGGCCTGGAAGGCGCGAACTACGAAGAAATCCGCTACGAGGGCTACGGCATCAACGGCGCGGCAATCATCGTCGATTGCATGACCGATAACCGGGTGCGCACGGTCGCGGAAGTACGCCACGCATTCTCCAAGTTCGGCGGCAACATGGGCACCGAAGGTTCGGTCGCTTTCCTGTTCAAGCACTGCGGCCAGCTGTTCTTCGCGCCCGGCACGAATGAAGACACATTGATGGAAGCCGCGCTGGAAGCCGGCGCGGAAGATGTGATTACCGATGACGAAGGCGGCATCGAAGTCATTACCGCGCCGCACGAATTCTCTACCGTCAAGGAAGCGCTGGAAAAAGCCGGCTTCAAGGCGGAAATGGCCGAGATCGTGATGAAGCCTTCGACCGAAACCGAGTTCACCGGCGACGACGCGGTAAAAATGCAGAAGCTGCTGGACGCGCTGGAAAACCTCGACGACGTGCAAGAGGTCTATACCAACGCAGTGATCGAAGCTTGATAAGTTTGCCTTTCGCTTTCCCTGTTTCACAAGTAAATTGGGTAGTGCAGGCCGCAATGCCTGCTCTACGTTAACGTTTCACACATCTCCTCATGAAAATTCTGGTAGTCGGCTCAGGCGGCCGCGAACATGCCCTGGCTTGGAAGCTTGCACAATCCGAGCGGATTCAAATGGTTTATGTTGCGCCCGGCAATGGCGGCACTTCGCTCGACCCGCGCCTGCAGAATATCGACATCAGCGATCCGACCTGGCTGGCCCAGTTCGCAATCAAGGAAAACATAGGCCTGACCGTGGTCGGCCCGGAAGTGCCGCTGGCGGCCGGCATCGTCAACATCTTCCGCGAACACGGCCTGAAGATCTTCGGCCCGACCAAGGAAGCCGCGCAGCTGGAAAGCTCGAAGGATTTCGCGAAGGCTTTCATGAAGCGCCACCGCATTCCGACCGCCGATTACCAGACCTTTTCCGATGTGCAGGCTGCGCGCAAGTACATCAGCCAGAAAGGCGCGCCGATCGTAATCAAGGCCGATGGCCTGGCTGCCGGTAAGGGCGTGGTGGTTGCAGCGACGATTGAAGAAGCGCATGCCGCCGTCGAGATGATGTTGTCGGACAACAAGCTGGGCGACGCCGGCGCGCGCGTCGTGATCGAAGAATTCCTCGCCGGCGAAGAAGCCAGCTTCATCGTGATGGTCGATGGCAAGCATGTGCTGCCGCTGGCCACCAGCCAGGATCACAAGCGCCTGAAGGATGGCGACGAAGGTCCGAACACCGGCGGCATGGGCGCCTACTCGCCTGCACCCATCGTGACACCTGCGCTGCATGCACGCGTCATGCGCGAGATCATCAACCCCACGGTGCTCGGCATGACGAAGGACGGCATCCCGTTTACCGGCTTCCTGTATGCGGGCCTGATGATCGATGCCAAGGGCAACCCAAAGACGCTGGAATTCAACTGCCGCATGGGCGACCCGGAAACCCAGCCGATCATGGCGCGCCTGAAGACCGATCTGGTCGGCGTGATGGAACATGCGGTCAACGGCACGCTCGATCAGGTGGAACTCGAATGGGACCGCCGCACCGCGCTCGGCGTCGTGATGGCAGCCGCAGGCTATCCGGATGCGCCGCGCAAGGGCGACACAATCACCGGCATTCCGGCAGAAACGGCCGACTGCGTGACTTTCCACGCCAGCACCGCAAACACGGGCGGCAAGCTGACCACCTCCGGTGGCCGCGTGCTGTGCGTGGTGGGCCTGGGCGACAGCGTGCGCATCGCGCAGAAAAATGCTTATGACGTGGTTGACCGGATCCATTTCGATGGCGCGCAATTCCGGCGCGATATTGGATGGCGGGCATTGAAGCGGCCTGCGTAATTTCACCCACACCGAGTAGTCGTTCAGCGTCAGGAAGTCATGCCGGAAGGGTGGAATTTCCGATTTGCCGCTCGCTCTATTGCCCCCTGACGGGGCAGCGGCTGCGCGGTCGCCTTTCTTTGCTTACTTTCTTTGGCGAGACAAAGGAAGTAAGCGACCGCCGGGCCGCCTCCGGCAGTCTCCAGGAAGAGCCGGCAATACTGCTTCACTGAAGAAACCCAGTAATCCTGGCCCCGGCCGTTAATTCCCGCCCGCGCGGAACGATTTATAAAGATGACTCACTCCCCCAACAATTCCGCCATCGTCAAAACCCACCTGCTCGCCCTGCAATCCCGCATCGTCACTGCACTGGAACAAATCGACGGCAAGACCTTCATCATCGACAACTGGCAGCGCCCAAAGGATACCGGTCCCATTTCCGGCGGCGGCATTTCGCGCATCCTCGAAGAAGGCAATGTGCTTGAACGGGCGGGTGTCGGCTTTTCGCATGTCGCCGGCAGCAGCCTGCCTCCGACCGCAGCCGCCAACCGCCCAGAAATCGCCGGCCGTAGCTGGGAAGCGATGGGCGTGTCGCTGGTGCTGCATCCGCGCAATCCCTACGCACCGACTTCGCACATGAACGTGCGCTTCTTCGCTGCCACCAAGGAAGGCGAGGAACCGGTCTGGTGGTTCGGTGGCGGCATGGACCTGACACCGTATTACGGCTTCGAAGAGGATGTCCGGCATTTCCACCGCACCTGCCGCGATGCGCTTGCGCCGTTCGGCGCCGACCTGCATCCGCGCTTCAAGAAGTGGTGCGATGAGTATTTCTACCTGAAGCATCGCAAGGAACCGCGCGGTGCCGGCGGCATCTTCTTCGACGACTTCCACGAACTCGGCTTCGAGCAGAGCTTTGCGATGATAAAAAGCGTCGGCGATCATTTCATCGATGCCTACCTACCGCTCCTGCAGCGCCGCAAGGACATGCCCTACGGCGAGCGCGAACGCGACTTCCAGGCTTACCGGCGCGGCCGCTACGTCGAATTCAACCTGGTTTTCGATCGCGGCACGCTGTTCGGCCTGCAGTCCGGCGGGCGCACCGAGTCGATCCTGATGTCGATGCCGCCGGTCGTCAAATGGCGCTACGACTGGACGCCGGAACCGGGCACGCCGGAAGCGCAGCTGTACTCTGATTTCCTGACGCCGCGGGATTGGGTGTGAGTACTGGCAGCAAAACCGCCGAAGGCAGGCGCTGCATCGCCCTGCTCGGCGGCAGCTTCGACCCTGTGCATAACGGCCATGTTGCACTGGGCGATTATTTTGCAGTACTGCTGCACCCCGATGAGTTGCGCGTGATTCCCGCTGGCCAGCCGTGGCAAAAAAACGGCCTGCGCACAGCACCGGAGCATCGGGTCGAGATGCTGCAGCGTGCATTCGCGCGGTCAAAGGTTCCGGTAACAGTCGACGAGCAGGAAATCCGCCGCGACGGCGCGACCTACTCCATCGACACGCTGAGGGCGATACGCTCAGAACTTGGGCCGGAGGCATCGATTTCCTTCCTGATCGGTGCCGACCAGCTGCAGAAACTGAATACCTGGAAAGAATGGCAGCGCCTGTTTGATTATGCACATCTGTGCGCTGCATCACGCCCCGGCTTCAATATGGATGCCGGGCACGTGCCTGCGGAGGTGCAACGGGAATTCACACGCCGGGCCGCCACGCCTGATCAGATAAGGAATACGCCACACGGACTGACATATCTTGCAACCAACTTGGCAGTCGATGTGTCCTCTACCGGGATACGCGACGCTCTGAAAAATGGCCATCACGCCGGGTCGCTCCTGCCGGCTGGGGTGCTAGACTATATAAAACAACATCATCTTTATCGAAATTAATGGACATCAAAAAACTGCAATCCACCGTAATCGACGCCTTGGAAGACATCAAAGCCCAGGACATCCGGGTCTATGACACCGTACACCTGACCAGCATGTTCGACCGTCTGGCGATCGCGTCCGGTACTTCCAACCGCCAGACCAAGGCGCTGGCCGCATCGGTGCGCGACAAGGTGAAGGAAAAAGGCGGCACCATCGTCAGCATCGAAGGCGAGGATACCGGCGAATGGGTGCTGGTCGATCTCGGCGACATGGTGGTACACATCATGCAGCCGGCAATCCGCGACTACTACCGCCTGGAAGAAATCTGGGGTGAAAAGGAAGTGAAGTTCGGCGCGGCCAAACGCACGTCCAAGCGCATCGCGTCCGAAACCGGCGAAGAAGCACCGAAGAAGCGTTCGCGCCACCTTGCAGCCAGCCAGACCACGGTGGACGAGGAGCCAAAGAAGCCGGCGCGCAAAACCGCTGCAAAGAAAACAGCCACCAAGACTGCAACCAAAACCGCTGCTGCAAAGACGGCGAAGACGGCCAAGGCGCCCGCCGGCAAGACAGTGAAGGTTGCCGCCGCAAAAACCGCCGCGCCGAGAAAGACCGCAGCCAAGCGCGCCGTCAAGAAAGCCGCCGGATAACTCTCCGCCATGCAGCTCGTGATTGCTGCGGTCGGGCACAAAATGCCAGGCTGGATCGAGGAAGGCTTCGGCGAATATGCGAAACGCATGCCGCCGGAATGCCGCATTCATCTCAAGGAGATCAAGCCGGTCGAACGTTCCGGCAGCAAGACCGCCGAAACGGTGATGGTCTTGGAACGGACGAAGATCGAGGCGGCAATCCCGAAAGGAGCGCGGATCATTGCACTCGATGAACGAGGCAAGGATCTGACGACCATGCAACTCTCGCACCTCCTGTCGCAGTGGCAACAAGACGGTCGGGATGTTACATTCGTGATCGGCGGTGCGGATGGACTGGACGCAGGGTTCAAGGCGTCCGCCGACATGCTGGTCCGGATTTCCAGCCTCACGCTGCCGCACGGGATGGTGCGCGTGCTGCTCGCCGAACAGTTGTACCGCGCCTGGTCGATCACGCAGAATCACCCCTATCATCGGGTATAAGAGCAATTCCATGAAACCGGTAGATAACAAGATTTACCTCGCTTCCAAGAGTCCGCGCCGCCGCGAGCTGCTGCGGCAGATCGGCGTCGAATTCGAACTGCTGCTGCTGCGCGACCAGTCGCCGCGTGGGCCGGAAGTCAGCGAGGAAGTGCTGCCGGATGAGAAGCCGCAGGACTATGTGGTGCGCGTGACGCGCGAGAAGATCGAGCACGCGGCGCGCATCATGCTGCTGCGCCGCCTGCCGTTGCGCCCGCTGCTGAGCGCCGATACGACTGTGGCGATTGATGGCCGCATACTCGGCAAACCCGCCGATGCGCGCGAAGCGATGGACATGCTGCGCCTGCTGTCCGGGCGCACGCATCAGGTGCTCACCAGCGTCGCATTGCATCATGACGAGAACATCACGCAGATCACGCAGGTTTCCGACGTCACGCTGTCGAAGTTGAGCGAAGAAACCATGCGCGCCTATTGCGCGACATCCGAACCCTATGACAAGGCAGGCGGGTACGGCATCCAGGGAATGGCAGCGGTATTCGTCGAGCGCATCGCCGGCAGCTACACCGGCATCATGGGGCTGCCGCTCTTCGAAACCGCACAACTGATAAAACAAGCCGGCATTCCGATTCTATGAGCGAAGACATTCTCATCAATATCACACCGCAGGAGACGCGGGTGGCATTGATCCTTCAAGGCGCGGTGCAGGAACTGCATATCGAGCGCACGCTGTCGCGCGGCATAGCCGGCAACATCTATCTCGGCAAAGTCGTGCGCGTGCTGCCGGGGATGCAGTCGGCCTTCATCGACATCGGACTGGAGCGCGCGGCATTTCTGCATGTTGCCGATATCTGGGAATCGCGGCCGCATGACAATTCGAATGCCGGCTCGACGCCGATCGAAAAGCTGCTGTACGACGGGCAATCGATCATGGTGCAGGTCATCAAGGACCCTATCGGCACCAAGGGGGCGCGCCTGTCCACGCAAATCTCCATCGCCGGCCGCATGCTGGTGTATCTGCCGCAGGACCCGCACATCGGCATTTCGCAGCGCATCGAAAACGAAGCCGAGCGCGAGCTGTTGAAGGAAAAGGTGCAGAAGCTGATGCCGCCGGAAGAAAAAGGCGGCGTCATCATTCGCACCATGGCGGAAGATGCTTCCGAGGCCGACCTGCAGATGGATATCGACTATCTGCGCAAGACCTGGGCCGCCATCACGCAGAACGCGAAGACGAAACCTGCGCCGACCCTGCTGTATCAGGACCTGAGCCTGGCGCAGCGCGTACTGCGCGACTTCGTCAATGACGAGACCTCGACCATCCAGATCGACTCGCGCGAGAACTTCCAGAGATTGCAACAGTTCGGCACCACCTATACGCCATCGGTCCTGTCGAAGCTGGTGCACTACACCGGTGAACGGCCGCTGTTCGATCTGTACGGCGTGGAAGAAGAAATCCAGCGCGCGCTTGGCCGGCGCGTCGATCTGAAGTCGGGCGGTTATCTGATCATCGACCAGACCGAGGCAATGACCACGATCGACGTCAATACCGGCAGTTACGTCACCGGCCGCAACTTCGACGACACGATCTTCAAGACCAATCTCGAAGCCGCGCATGCGATCGCACGGCAACTCAGACTGCGCAATCTCGGCGGCATCATTATCCTCGACTTCATCGACATGGAGAACGTGGAGCATCGCAACGCCGTGCTCGCAGAGTTGCACAAGGCCTTGTCGCGCGACCGCACCAAGGTGTCGGTATCGGGCTTCTCCCAATTGGGACTGGTCGAGATGACGCGCAAGCGTACCCGCGAGTCACTCGCGCATATTTTGTGCGAGATCTGCCCGGCTTGCGGCGGCAAGGGGCAAGTCAAGACCGCGCGCACCATCTGCTACGAGATCCTGCGCGAATTGCTGCGCGAAGCGAAACAGTTCAACCCGCGCGAGTTCCGCATTCTCGCAGCACAGGTAGTGGTCGATATGTTTCTTGAAGAAGAATCGCAGCATCTCGCGATGCTGGGCGACTTCATCGGCAAGCCGATTTCGCTGCAGGTGGAGACGATTTATCATCAGGAACAATACGACATCATCCTGATGTAACCCTTAAGCCACGCCCGCTGCCATGAACCGCCTGCCTGCCAGCATTACCGCCATTGAAGTACATGGCAGCATTGCATTGGTAGAGGCTGCGGTGGGAGAACATCGCTTCACTGCGGCGCTGATCGGTGCCGGCGACGAAGTAAACACCTGGGCCAAGGGCATGCCGGTGACGCTTCTTTTCAAGGAAACAGAAGTGTCACTGGCAAAGAACCTGTCAGGTCTGCTCAGCATGCGCAACCGGTTGCCCTGCAAAGTCACCGCGATCGAACGTGGAAAGCTGTTGACCCGGGTCACCCTGGAATTCAGCGGTTACACGATCGAATCGATCATCACCACCCGTTCATCGCATGCATTGGAGATAATCCCCGGCGACAGTGTCGAAGGACTGGTCAAATCCAACGAAATGACCGTGTTGACGGAGACAGCCGAGTGACGTACGACTGGCAACCGCTGCTGCTCACCTTCCAGCTCGCCGCAATCACGACGCTAATCCTGTTCCTGATTGGCATTCCCCTCGCATACTGGATTGCCTACACCCGCACACGCTTCAAGCCCGTCATCGAGACTCTGGTCAGCATGCCACTGGTACTCCCGCCCTCGGTACTCGGCTTCTACCTGCTGCTCGCCTTCAGCCCGCAGAACGCATTCGGCCAGTGGCTGGAACAGTGGTTTCAGATCAGACTAGTGTTCAGCTTCCCGGG
>JAEZVM010000139.1 GCA_023420795.1 Pseudomonadota bacterium | reverse complement strand
CCCAGCAGCGCGACCGGCACCACGATGGTCGGGATCAGCGTGTAGCGGATGTTCTGCAGGAACAGGTACATCACCAGGAACACCAGCAGGATCGCTTCCAGCAGCGTCTTCACCACTTCCTCGATCGAGATCTTGACGAACAGTGAAGTATCGTACGGGATGTCGTATTTGACGCCGGCCGGGAAATATCTTGCCAGTTCATCCATGCGCGCACGCACGCCTTCCGCAGTGGCAAGCGCATTGGCGGTCGGCGACAGCTGCACACCGATGGCGGCATTCGGCTTGCCGTTCAGGCGCGCCGAGGTGCCGTACTGCTGTCCGCCGACTTCGACACGGGCCACATCGCGCAGGCGTACGGTCGAGCCGTCCGGATTGGCGCGCAGCACGATGTTGCCGAATTCCTCGGGCGTCGAGAGCTGGCCGGTGACCACGATTGGCGCGGTGACCTGCAGGTTGTTCGGGTTCGGCAGTTCGCCGAGGGAGCCGGACGCGACCTGCGCGTTCTGCGCACGGATCGCATTGGTGACGTCGGCCGGCGTCAGCTTCAGACCGACCAGCCTGGCCGGATCGATCCAGATGCGCATCGCGCGTTCGGTGCCGAACAGCTGAGCCTGGCCGACGCCGGGCACGCGCTTGATTTCATTGAGCACGTTGCGCGACAGGTAATCGCCCAGCGCCACCGGGTCCATGCTGCCGTCTGCCGAGGACAGCGTGATCACCAGCAGGAAGTTGCTGCGCGCCTTCGTCACCTGCACGCCTTGCTGCATGACCGGCTGCGGCAGGCGCGCCTCGACCCGCTTGATGCGGTTCTGCACATCGACGGCGGCGAGGTCCGGATTGGTACCCGGCACGAAGGTCACCGTGATCTGCGCCTGGCCGTTGGCCTGCGCCTGAGATTCGATGTACTGCAGGCCGTCGGCGCCGTTCATTTCCTGTTCGATCACACTGATGACACTCTCGTCCAGCGTCTGCGCGGTCGCGCCCGGGTAGGTGGCATTGACTTGCACCGCCGGCGGCGCGATGGTCGGATACTGCGCGATCGGCAGCCGCAGAATTGACAGCGCGCCGGCAAGCAGGATGAAGATGGCGATAACCCAGGCAAAGACCGGGCGATCGATAAAGAATTTTGGCATGCGCTACTCCGTTATTTGGCCGGGTTTTTCTGCTCTGCTTGCGGAGCGGCGGGCTTGTCGGCCGGTTTTCCGGCATTGGCCGGAGCCTGCGCCTTCCATGGCACCGGCTTGACCGGCGCACCCGGTTTCACTTTCTGAATACCCTCGACGATCACGCGGTCGCCGGCCTTCAGGCCTTCGCCGATGACCCAGGCATTACCCTGCGTACCTTTGGTCGTGACCGGCTGCGCCGCAACCTTGCCGTCGGCGCCGACGACCATCACCGATGCGCCGGAAGGCGAGCGTTGCACCGCCTGCTGCGGTACCAGGATCGCGTTCTCCGTCTCGGCCTGCTCAAGGCGTGCACGCACGTACAGGCCCGGCAGCAGCATGCGCTCCGGATTCGGGAATTCTGCGCGCAGCGTGATCGCGCCGGAGCTTTCATCGACGGTCAGGTCGGAAAACAGGAGCTTGCCCGCGTGCGGATACGGCTGGCCGTCCTCCGTCACCAGCGTCACCTTCGCCTCGCCCTTGCCGGCGCGCTGCAACTGGCCGCTGGCCATCGCGCGCCGCAGTTGCAGCACTTCGGATGCGGACTGGGTCAGATTCACGTAGATCGGATCGATTTGCTGGATCACCGCCAGCGGCGTTGCCTCGCCCTG
Source organism: Pseudomonadota bacterium (assembly GCA_023420795.1). Lineage (GTDB taxonomy): Bacteria > Pseudomonadota > Gammaproteobacteria > Burkholderiales > Burkholderiaceae_D > Noviherbaspirillum. The sequence continues at coordinate 6,747 of JAEZVM010000139.1, read as the reverse complement.
GCCGACCAGCGCGCCTTCAGTCACCAGCGCACGGCCGATGCGGCCGGAGATCGGTGCGTTGACAGTCGCATAGCCGAGGTTCAGGCGCGCGGTTTCCAGCGCCGCCTTCGCCGCCGCGACATCGGCCACCGCCTGCTTCTGCGCGGTCACCGCCTCGTCGTATTCCTGCTTGCTGATCGCGTTGGTCTCGACCAGCGGCTTGTAGCGCTGCGCCTTTAGGCTAGTCTGCGCGAGATTGGCCTCGGCGCGTGCAAGGCTTGCCTGCGCGCTGTTATAGGTGGCCTGGTAAGGCGCGGGGTCGATGCGGAACAGCACGTCTCCCGCCCTCACGTCGCTGCCTTCGCGGAACACGCGCTTCTGCACGATGCCGGACACGCGCGCGCGCACCTGCGCGACGCGGGTGGCTTCCAGCCGGCCGGGCAGCTCGGTGGTCATCACCACGCGCTGCGGCTCGATCGTGACAATGGATACTTCCGGCGGAGGCATGCCTCCACCCGGTGCCTGCGCATTGGCCGTCTTGTCGCCGCAGCCGGCCAGGAAGGACAGAATCAGGGTAGCCGCAGCGATCTGCGGAACATAGCGGACAGAATTCATAGACTCTCGCATCGAAGATGAGTTTGTGGCGAGCGCAAATGCAATATGGGAATTGACGGAGGCCATCTCGATTGTTGCGCCGTGCTCGTTCTTGTTTTGGTATTCAGGGCGGTTTATTATACATACATGCATGAATGTATGTTTTTCGCTTTGTATCAACGATACCTGCGATTCACGTTTGCCCGATAAATTCCCGTCGCAGATTGATTTCCCATGGCCAGAAGCACCAAGGAAGAAGCCCTCGAAACGCGCAACCGGATCCTCGATGCCGCCGAGAATGTATTCCATGAAAAGGGAGTGGGGCGCACCTCGCTCGCCGATGTGGCCAGCGCCGCCAATGTGACGCGAGGCGCGATTTACTGGCATTTCCGGAACAAGAGCGATCTGTTCGATGCAATGTGTGAACGGGTACGCCTGCCGATGGAATCAATGGCCGAGGCGCAGGCTTCCGTCGGTGAGACGAATCCATTGGGAAAGCTGCGTGACAGCTATGTGCTTTTATTTAAGGAAACGGTCAGGAATCCTCACTCGCGCAAGGTATTCGACATCCTGTTCCATAAGTGCGAGTTCGTTAGTGATGAAGATCCGATTCTGGTTCGGCAGCGCGAATGTTTCATGCAAGGAAGCAAGAATCTGGAGCGCATTCTGCGCAACGCAATTGCGAAGAAACAGCTTCCCGCCGATCTTGATGTCCGGCTGGCTGGAATCGCCCTACATGCGCAGATTCTCGGATTGCTGAACAACTGGCTGTTCTCGCCGGACAGCTTCAATCTGGCAACTAACGCAGAAAGACTGGCCGATGCCTGCATCGACATGCTGTGCCATGTGCCTTCGCTGCGCAAGCCGGCCCCGAAATCCTGAGCGGAGCCTGCTCCGAACGACTGTCCAGGAATGAAAAGAGGCCCAATGTGCCTCTCCATGTTCTTAGCTGTTTTCGAGGAAAGTCTTCAGCCGGTCCGCGCGCGATGCATGCCGCAGTTTTGCCATCGCCTTCGATTCGATCTGGCGGATGCGTTCGCGTGTAACGTCGAACTGCTTGCCGACTTCTTCCAGCGTTGCATCGCTGCCGGTATCGATGCCGTAACGCATGCGCAGCACCTTCGCCTCGCGCGGCGGCAGCGAATCGAGCACATCCTTGATGACGCTGCGCATCGATGCATGCATCGCGGCATCTGCCGGCGCCAGTGTCATGCTGTCTTCGATGAAGTCGCCGAGCTGGGAATCCCCGTCGTCGCCCATCGGCGTATCCATCGACACCGGCTCCTTCGCGATCTTCAGGACTTCGCGGATCTTCTTTTCCGGCATGTCCATCTTCTTGGCAAGGGTGGGGATGTCCGGCTCGGAGCCGGTTTCCATCAGGATCTGGCGCGAGATGCGGTTCATCTTGTTGATGGTTTCGATCATGTGCACCGGCACGCGGATGGTGCGCGCCTGATCGGCGATCGCGCGCGTGATTGCCTGGCGGATCCACCATGTCGCATAGGTCGAGAACTTGTAGCCGCGACGGTATTCGAACTTGTCCACCGCTTTCAGCAGGCCGATGTTGCCTTCCTGGATCAGGTCGAGGAACTGCAGGCCGCGATTCACATATTTCTTCGCGATCGAGATCACGAGGCGCAGGTTGGCCTCGGTCATCTCGCGCTTGGCCTGCTGCGTGCGTTTTTCGCCGGTGATCATCTGCTTGTTGATCCGGCGCAGCTCCGCCAGCGGCAGGGCTACACGTGCCTGCAGGTCGATCAGCTTCTGCTGGCCCTCATGGATTGCCGGCCTGTAGCGGCGCAGGACCGGACCATGGGCGTGGCCGGCATCGGCCTCGCGATCGACCCAGTCGAGATCGGTTTCGTTGCCCGGGAATGCCTTGATGAAGTGCTCGCGCGGCATGCCGCACTTGTTGACCGCGATATCGAGGATATGCCTTTCGATCTGGCGCACTTCATCGACCTGCGCCCGCAAGCCGTCACTCAGCTTTTCGACCACCTTGGCAGTGAAACGCATGCCGAGCAGTTCGTGCGAAATGGTGTGTTGTGCCTGCAGATAGGCGTCGGATTGATACCCGTCGTTTGTCGCAGCGCTACGCATCTGCTCAAACGCTGCGGTGACGACGGCGAATTTCCCCAGAACCGTTTTACGCAATTCCTCGAGCTGCGCTTCCGACAGGCTGGCTGCACCCGCGCTGACGGTGCTTTCTTCCTCCTCGTCTTCGAGGTCTTCGTCCAGTTCTTCTTCCTCGTCATCGGCGGCCGATGTCGCTACCGGAGCCGCCTCCGGCGCGTCCGGATCCACCAGACCGTCGATCAGCTCGTCGATCTTGATTTCATCGTTCCGGATGCGTTCGACCTGCGCGAGGATGTCGGCGATCGATGCCGGGCAGGCGGAAATCGCCTGCAGCATGTCCTTGAAACCGCCTTCGATGCGGCGGGCGATTTCGATTTCACCTTCGCGCGTGAGCAGCGGCACCGACGCCATTTCGCGCATGTACATGCGCACCGGGTCGGTGGTGCGGCCGAAGTCTGCATCCACGGTGGACAGCGCGGTGGTGACAGCCGCTTCCGCATCGTCGTCATCGCCACCGACCGGAGCGACATTGTCGGACAACAGCAGGGTTTCGGCGTCGGGCGCCTGTTCGTATACGGCGATGCCCATGTCGTTCAGCATGGAGATCAGGCCATCCACCGATTCCTGCGCGGTCGAATCGTCCGGCAGATGGTCGTGGATTTCCGCGTGCGTCAGATAGCCGCGATCCTTGCCGAAGCGGATCAGCGCCGCCATCTTCTTGCGGCGGATTTCAATTTCTTCGGCGCTCAGTGTCGATTCCGGAGACAAATCGTCCGCTGCGCCCTTGCTGGCCTTGCGCGCGCGCGCGCGGGACGCCGCCGTCATTTCGGCGCGTTCGAGCGCGTTGAGGGCGGAGACTTCATCCTGCTCCGGCCTGAATTCCGACGGGCGGCGACCGCGCCGGGCAGGTGTTTTTACTGCCGGCAAGGTGTAAGACGAGGTGTCGATTGCGGCTACATCGGTGCCTGCATCGCTCTTCTCGCCGACCGTCTGCCTGGTTTTTACCTGCCGCACGGTCTTCGGTGCAGCCGGGGTCTTGGCTTCGACGTTGGAGGCAGCGGGAATGGGCGTGTCGGTTGCTGCTTGCTGCACGACATCGTCAACCGGCTTGACGATTGTCTTTGCCTTGCGCGCACGCACGACGACCGTAGGCTGCGGTTCCGGCGCGGCGGGCGCTACGACAGGCAGGTCCGGCGCTGCCTGTTCCAGCGTGGTGGTTACTTCCGATTCCGGTGCCGGTGCAGGCGAAGTCGCGGTGGTTGCGGTTAGCCGCGAGCGCTTGGTCACAACGGTTACGGCGGTCGGTGCCTGCAGCGGGTCGGCAGTGTGCGTAACAGTCCGCGCGGATACTGTCGTCGAGGCCGGCTTCACCGGTTTTGCAGTCAGGGTCAGGGTTTTAACAGGCTTTGTCATCACTTGAACATCGGAGCAGGGTAGGGCGCCATTCAGCCGGCATCCAGTGGATAGCATCGGGCCTTGGCGCGAAACGGGCGGCAAAATCAAGACATGCGCGCAATGGCGCGCTGTGCCGGATGCCGTGCACGAGCCTTACTCGTTGGGGAACAAAATATTGGTCAAATCGGAGCGAATCTCAGTCGGCTGGAACCCGTTTGCAGAACAGTCAGCGAAACAGGAGGGTGCGTATTATATTGGTCTTTCAGAAAATATTCACGCCATCGATGCGAAAAGTGCACAGCATTTTTTTGCGTGCGACGGCAGTATTCTTCGAGGGGTTGGCAAGAACAAAGTTTCCGTTTCGGTAGTCATATCATGATGCAGAAGCATCTGCGACATACCCGGGCGAGAGGAGAAGGCATTGCCATGAAAAACCAAAAGAATTCGGAGACAGGCCGCCGTACCATGCGGCGGCCGTCGGGCAGGACCGTATTGATCGGCATCGCCGCGCTGGCGGCTGGCGCGTGGCTGTCAACAGCGCAGCGGCAGCAACGGTTGCGCCGCTACTCGGATCGTGGCGCGGAGCGGCGCAATCCGCTGAATTTTTTCCTCGCGGGCAGATTCCCGCAGCGCAGGGAGATCGACCGCAGCGGCGCCCATCCGCTCTTCGAGCGCCGACAGTCGGTCTATGACACGTATTAACTGCATTTGCTAAACTTGGCAGCCGCAGCACCGGCAGGGGAAACGCCCGGGCAGCGGCATGCATTCTGCATTGACCCGCTTGCCGATCGGCGCAGAGGCCGGCTGCAAAGGGAAAACAATGCTCAAGAAATTGCTATCGCTGCTGGTGAAGCAGACGCATGAAAAGCCGCAGAAGAACGGCTGGTACGAGACAAGCACCGACGATTTCGCCACCATCCTGGTACTTTACTGGCGCGACTTCGAATGGGTTGCCGCGCCGGACAGCCCGACGGAAAAAGAGCATATCCGCCAGGACAGGCAGTGGCGCGCCCTGCCTTGACGCTTTCCTTTCCTTGAACGGCTGGCATGCGCACAGCCGTCCCTTCGCCAGCCTGCGGTAACTCAGGCTCCAATCTGATCTTCACCATTGCATGACTCACCCGCTTACCTTATCCACCGCATTCATGCTGGTCCTTGCGCCGCTGCTTTGGGCCGGAAACGCCGTCGTCGGACGCATACTGCATGAACTGGTTCCGCCGATTACCCTGAATTTCCTGCGCTGGGCAATTGCAATGCTGATCCTGTTGCCGCTGGCGGGATCGATTTTCCGGCGTGGCAGCAACCTGTGGATGCACTGGCGGAGCTTTGCGGTGCTCGGCCTGCTCGGCGTCGGGGTGTACAACGCGCTGCAATATCTGGCGCTGCAGAGCTCCACGCCGATCAACGTCACGCTGGTCGCGGGCAGCATGCCGGCATGGATGCTGCTGATCGGCCGGCTGTTCTTCGGTGCGACGGTGTCGCGCAAGCAGATCGTCGGCGCCGCCATGTCGATCGCCGGTGTGCTGCTGGTGCTCAGCCGTGGCGAGTGGCGCCAGCTGCTGGCGTTGAGGCTGGTGCCCGGCGATCTGTACATGATCATCGCCACCATCATCTGGTCGCTGTACAGCTGGTTGCTGGTGCGCGGCAAGGAGCCTGATGACATACGGGGCAACTGGGCCGCCTTCCTGCTGGCGCAGGTGAGCTTCGGCGTCGTTTGGTCCGGCGCTTTCGCGACAGGCGAATGGGTTGTCGGCGACCCTCAGATGCACTGGGGCTGGCCGCTGGTGGCCGGCCTGCTGTATGTCTCGATCGGCCCGGCCATCGTTGCCTTCCGCTGCTGGGGGACAGGTGTGCAGCGGGTGGGGCCGAGCATTGCCGCCTTCTTCAGCAATCTCACGCCGCTGTTTGCGGCAGTGATGTCATCGGCGTTTCTGGGGGAGTTGCCACAGGTGTATCACGCGGTTGCGTTCGGCCTGATTGTCGGCGGCATCGTACTTTCGTCGCGCAGATGAAGCGGTCGACAGCTATCAGTAAGCCTCGATGAGCGGATAGAAGTCCGTGTTTTCCCGGCGCATCCGGTCATGCAGCACTTTCAGAACATTGTTGGCGTCGGCCCGGAATCCTTCCGGGTTCTGGGAAACGGTTGATGCGGTATTCCATCGGCGGGCAAAGTCGTGATAGGCGGCCGCAATGCTGGTCATTTCATCCTGATACTGCTTGCCCATTCTGGCAAGCGTGGCGTTCTCGGCGTTTTGAATAGCAGGATAAAGAACCTTGTCTTCGACCGCGAGATGCAGCCGGATCGTGGAACTCATCGAGACGATCGCGCGCGATATTTCGGCTGCATTTTGGCAGATGCCGCTCTTGGTCAACGCTCTCAGGATCGAGATGTAGGAAAGGATTTCGACGTGCTGATGCTTGAACTTGTCGATGTTCATGGGAACTCCCTGTGCTTTATTGGGAAGGCGGTTGAAACTTGCGGTTGAGAATCATTCTAATCGGCATAATTAAAAGATGCAAATAAAATATATCTTTGTGGAATTTTATTTGAGCCTACTGCCAGAAGGGACTATCGTGATTCCTGAAAATATGACTGATCTCCAATACAGCCGTTTTCGCGGGACGGCGCTGCTTCAATGATTGGTCAGACTGATGCCGTCAAGCGCCCTGTTTGCTCCGGCTGCCTTCGTCCGCAACGGACCT
>JAEZVM010000029.1 GCA_023420795.1 Pseudomonadota bacterium | reverse complement strand
AACCGTGTCACCCTTCAATATCAGCTTGTCGGCACGCGCGCGTGTCAGCAGGGTGGCACCATGCGAAAGTGCCGAGGGAATCGTTGTCACCAGCATGGACTGCTTGGCATTGGTCGGACAGCCCATGCCGCAATAACCGAGGTTCCAGCAGCCATTGACGTTGCGCGGGATGGTAGCTACCGGAATCCCGAGCTTGGTCGCGCCGCGCCTGAGCAGGTCATTGTTCTCGTTGGGCGGCGTAAGCCAGGTGCTGACGTGCAGCCGTTGCTCCATCATTGCAAACCATGGAGCCATTGCTTTCGATGAATAATCGGACAGGCCAAAATTCTTTTGCCAGTAGTTCAGCGTATCGCTCGGCGTGCGGAAGCTGGATGTCCAGTTGACGGTAGTGGAGCCGCCAACCGCACGCCCTTGCATGATGGCGATCGATTTATCCTTGGTCTTGCGCGCGCCGGATTCCTGGTAGAGCGTCGGATAGGCCTGCGCTTCGCGCATCTTGAAGTCCTTCGATGACTTCAGCGGCCCTTCTTCGACCAGAAGAACCTTCAACCCTGCCAGCGCGAGGATCTCGGCGCTCACTCCGCCGCCCGCGCCGGTGCCAATGACGACGACATCTGCTTCCAGATTGAGATGATCTGAAAGAGTGGCGGCGTCAATGACCTTCCATCCGGAAGCGATGCCTGCCTGTATCGGGTCCGCTATGGGGCCATTCGTGGTCGAACTTGTCATCGTCGCTCTCAGCTCAGTTCTTTGATCGGACCCGGGTAGCCGATGGCCGCCCAGGAAGATTCGTGGCCGTACCATGATCCGGTAACCAGGTCATGCAAGGCGTGATAGGCACTTTGCAGCAGATTGATTCGGCTCATGCGCCAGTTCTGCAAGAACGCGGCGACGTCATCCGGTTTCGCCTGCGGCCAGTCGTCGGCAAGCCCGACGAGGAATCGACGTGTCGGGCCCATCGTCAGCAAACCGAACAGATCCTGAACTTCCCTCTGCGTAGCAAGGGGCAGTCCGGCGATGGCGTCGCGTACGCGGGCGATTGTGTCATCAAGTACGGCAGGGGCCGAGCCGATGGCATCCTTCAGCACAACCGGGATGACGGCGCCCAGCACTGCGCGAGCCTGATCATCCAGCACGAAGCCGCCCGAAGGTTGTGGGCGCGTTGCACGATAGATGCTGCCGGCTGTTGCGAGTGCAAGCGCACCGACCAATCCGGCTTTCACAAAGGAGCGACGGGATAGTGTGGTTGCCATGTCTCCGGGTTTCTATGTTGTTATGTGTCTTTCAGTGTAGCGCATGGGTAAAGGTGCCAATGGCGGCAAAATAGAGCACTAGTTCTAGGGTGCGATCCTTGCATGGTGCCGCCCTTGATTCAAAATTGACCGGTGCGGACAGTATGCTGCGCTACGGGATCGAATGAGCACCATGACGAAACAGGAAATCATCACAATTCTCCATCGGGAGCTTGAAGCGGTAGTTGCCGAAAGGCGCGCGGCGAAAAGCGATCCGGTCACGCTGGCGGCGCGTGCGACACTGAGGCGTTTCCAGTCGCAGAGAATGGCGCAGACACACGCCGACCTGCTGGCGGCGACGGAGTCGAGCGCCGCCGCCACCTTCTTCCTGAACGACCTGTATGGCCCGGATGATCTGACTCAGCGGGATGCCAACCTCGAACGCGTCATCCCGAAAATGGAGCGGTTGCTGCCTGTGGCGGCGCTAAAGACCGTGGCCGATGCAATTGCGCTGGATGCACTGTCGGAAAAGCTGGACGCCGCAATGGCTGCAGAGCTGGGCGGCATGTTTACCGAAGAAGAGTACATCGCGGCATACAGGAAGGTCGCTTCGCGTGCCGACCGCGAATCTCAGCTCGCACATGTTGAGTCGGTAGGGAGGGCGCTGTGCGAACTGGTACGTGTTTCGCTGATCGGCAGCACGCTGGCGATGATGCGTGGCCCGGCGAAGCTCGCACACCTTGAGGAATTGCAGTCCTTTCTCGAACGCGGATTCAAGGCATTCAAGGGAATGAAGCGACCAGAGGATTTCGTCGTAACGATTATTCGCCGGGAGCGGGAAATCATGGAGCGCCTCTATGCCGGAAGCCGGAGCCCGTTCTCGGGCGCGGTGTCCGCGGATCAATCCGAGCTGCCGGGATAACGGACCTCCAGGCGCGCTACTTCCTGAGCTTCGCTTTGCCGGACGTATCAGGAACGCTGACGATGCGTGTGCCGGCGATCCTGTCGTGCAGAAACTGTCTCTGCGGATCAAGATAAACGGCAAGGGCCCAAAGCAGCACGTTCAATGCTGGGATCAATACCAGCATCCAGTTTTTTGCCTCCAATGCCCGTGCGGCAGCAAGCCCCGGCAATACCCAGAGCCACGAGAGCAGGTAGCGGCCGATCGCCCGCTTCGTTTTGACTACTTCGCCGTCGGTCGTCACCAGCCGGATGCGCCAGGTTTTCATCGCCAGTGTTTGCCCTCCATGCGTCCAGAACCAGACGAAATACAGGCCAATCACCAGAAACAGCCAGTCTTGCATCAGCGTGCGCAGATACAGTGCATGTCGCTGTTGCAACAGTACGGAAAAGAGCCAGCCCGAGATGAACAGCACGCCGAACATCAGCATTGCCTCGTACAGCATGCTGGCCAGGCGGCGTTTTAATGAAGGGATCAAAGCGGTATTCAAAGAAGAGGTTACTTTGTTACGGATTGCGGAGAAGGCTGAATCGCAGACTGGTTGGCAGCTTGTGGCGTTACGGAGCGCTCGAGCACGGGTTT
>JAEZVM010000162.1 GCA_023420795.1 Pseudomonadota bacterium | reverse complement strand
GCCATTCCGGTGCAACCCATGCATTCCCTTTGCCCCCTAGCCCCGTAGCGGTCGATCGCAAGGCAAGTGCATCAGGCAGGCAATGGCTCACGATCGGAGTGCCGGTGGTGGCCGTGGTGCTGGCTGGCGTGGCGTGGATAAGCATCCGCACTATACCGCCTGCGACAAACTCGGTCGAAGAGCGCCCGGCGCCCACCACGGTAGCGGCATTACCGGCGGTGCCTGTGATGACAGAACCACCCGCAGCACCTGCAGCCACAGTGCCGGAGGAAACAGCGGGAAAGCCGAAGGAAAAGATCACGAGGAAGTCACCGGAAAAGACGCAACCGGCAAAGAGCAAAGCCGTGCGAGAGCCGGCGCGTGAAGCCGAACCTCGCATCGCCATGCTGCGCGAACTCCCGGAACACATACAACGCGAAATCCCTGCAATGACGATCGGCGGCTACATCTATTCCGGCAGCCGTGCCGACCGCTCGGTACTGATTAATAACCGGCTGCTGCGGGAAGGCGACGAAATCGCCCCCGGCTTCATGTTGGAGCAGATGATGCCGAACGGGATGGTGCTCAGTTACAAGGGCTACCGCTACCGTACGTCCTATTAAGGGTCTGTCATCCCGAACGGCGTGAGGGATCTCGTATCAGGCAGCCCTCGCAACAAACCTCGGCGGCAGAAACGCCAGCAGATTGCCCGCCAATACGCACAGCAATCCGGCGAAGGCCGGCGCGCTCCATTGATAGCCCTCGAATACCGTCGAGATCGTCAGCGCCACCACCGGGAACAGCACGGTGCAATAGGCGGCACGCTCCGGCCCCATCCGCCCGACCAGCAACAGATAGGCGGTGAAGCCGATCACCGATCCCGGAATCGCCAGGTACAGCAGCGAGCCGACATAGCGCGTCGTCGGTTCGATCTCGAACGGCAGCCCGAGCAGCAGAGCGATCATCGTGAGGATCCCCGCACCGATGAACATGGCCCAGGTATTGGTCAGCCACGGCGTGAGGCCGAGCGCCTGCATCCGGCTCGACAGCAGGTTGCCGGTGGAGAAAAACAGCGTGCCGAGCAAGGCCAGGCCCAGCCCGCCCAGCATGCCGCCGTCGCTCCAGTGGCCGCTCATCTGCGGCAGGAACAATAGCGCGATCCCCGCCAGTCCGAGCAAGGCGCCGACGATCACCTGCTTCTGCAGCGGCCTGCCGAGGAACAGCCTGCCGTTGATCGAATTCCACAGCGGCGCGGTGGAAAACACCACCGCCACCAGCCCGCTGGCGACCCACTGGCTGGCGTAATAGAAGCAGAGGAAGTTGCAGCAGAACAGCGCGGCGCCCTGCGCGAACAGGTAGCGCCATGCCTGCCGCGGCGGGCGCACCGGCTTGCGCATCAGGAGCAGGATCAGCAACAGCACTGCCGCCGCAATCCAGAAGCGCCAGGCAATCGATACCGGCGCCGGCACGACGCCGAGCTGCCACTTGATGGCAATCCAGGTCGAGCCCCAGATCAGCACGGTGAGGATGTAGAGAAAGGAATTCATGTCGGCAGGCTGTATGGATCAGCCTGCAGCATGCGCCACGCAGCCAGAGACGGCTTGTCTGGAATTGCGGCTTGTTGCTGCGCCGCCGACGCGAAGCTGCAGGCCCCGCACCGTGATAAAGTGAAGCCCGCCTTATGCCGACCATCCGCCGCCATGCCACCCAAATCCGCTTCACTCAACACTCCTCCTGACACGCAGTCTGGCGGCATCTCGCATGCGGTATTCAATACTTTACGCGGTACCAATGCCGAACTGGAGCGCTTTGCATGGCTGGGCGACGAACTGGCAATCGCGATCTGGCGGCGCGAAACGCAGGAAGAAGAAACCGCATACATCCGACCCGGCCACCATACCCTGTCGTACTACCTTGGTGGCGGCTACCGCACCGAACGCAATGAAGCACCCGGCCTGTACGGCAGCCCGGGCCGCCTGTGCACGCTGCCGGACCAGCATGAATCGCGCTGGGTGGTGCGCGACGACCTGCGCTTCCTGCATGTGTATTTCCTGCCGCAGCACTTCACGCGGCGCGCAGTGCTGGAACTGGACCGCGAACCACGCGAGCTGACGCTGGCCGACCGGACCTATTTCGAGCATGGCCCCATCGCCGCCTTATGCGCAACGCTGGAAAATACGTCATGGGATGGCGCGGACGGATTGTTGCGTACGAATGAAACCGTGCACACGATTCTCAGCCACCTGCTGCAATCGCAGGCCGTGCCGCGTCGCGACCTTAGGCTGAAGGGAGGACTGGCACCGGCCTTGCGTCGCCGGCTGGCCGACTATATCGACGCCAATCTGGATCAGGCACTGACCATCGGCATGCTTGCCGATATTGCCTGCCTGTCGGAATATCATCTGGCGCGCATGTTCCGCGGCTCGTTCGGCATGCCGCCGCATGCATGGATCGCCTCGCGCCGCCTCGATCGCGCCCGCCAGTTACTGAAGGCAAGCGGCATGCCGCTGCAGCAGGTTGCCGATGCCTGTGGTTATGCAGACCTCAGTCATTTCAGCCACCGCTTCCGTGCCGCCGTCGGCGTCGCGCCGAGCCAGTACCGGCAGGCGTTCGCTGCATGATCAGTACAACTCAGTGCAGCTTGTTCTTGACGTAGTCTTCGATCTCGCGCACGTCTAGCCCGGAAATATCCTTGGGCACTTCATCTTCAACGAGCTTCTGTACTTCCTTGCTCAGGTTCTGCCGCATCAGCCCCAGGAACTTCGGATAGGCGATCAGGCATAGCTTGTCGTAGCGGTGTTCAATGCGCGCCTGGTCCAGAAACTCACCCACCCTTTTTGAAAACAGTTCCGTCTCGTGCTCTACCGGGTTTACGGACGGCTCAGCCGTATGTCCCTGCTCACGCTCGCCTTTGCCGTAAAAGCGCCCGCGTCCATCTGTTTCCAGTTCACGACTATTCGCTCGTCCTGCCGGGTTTGCAAGATCCTCGATTTCATGCAAATGGTCTTGCATGCCTTGGACCTCGAATATCCTTGCGCGGCTGCTGTCCGCGGCGACAATCCAGGTGGTTTGCATGTCCGTCTCCAGTGATGCAATACAAGTCTGTTCGACAAGGAAGCACTGCTGATCGTTCGCTCGATTTCTACGTCCACGTACCCGGCTCAGTTGATTGCAGCCGGTGCCGGGAAAATGTGTTTCTCTTGCTTCTGCGCAGCCTGCACACCTGCACCGCTTTGTTGCAGCTGCTCGATGGCGTCCATTACCTGTTCCGGAGCGAAATGATGCAGCATGTGGCCCGCTCCTCTTGCAAGCTCCAGCGTGCTGCGCGGCAGCTCCTCGTACAGGCGGGCGGATTGCGCATGCGTATCGACATGTCGGTCGCCGTCGCCCGCCATCAGCGCAACCGGCACATTCAGCTCCTGGTAATGCTTGCGCAATGAAAAGGCGGACGGAATCAGCAGCCCGGTTTCTGCCGCGCTGGCGCGCAATTGCGAAGGGCGCAGCGCCAGCCAGACCGGGAATTCCGCCGAAAAGCGCTCTGGCACGGGCGCGGGGCCGAATATCCTTCGCAACAAGAGCGGCCAGATCGCCCGGGCGAACAACGGCGAGACCGTATGGCGCATCAGGTCTCCGATGCCGGGAATCGCCGGCAGCGACATCAGCGGCACATCGGCACGCACGCTCGGATAGTAATAACCGGACATCAGGACCAGGCCTTTCACGTGATCCGGAAACTGCAGCGCAAACGAAACCGCCACGAGCGTTGCCCATGAATGCGCAACCAGGATCGGCTGCTCGACATCGAGATACAGCAAGGCGCGATGCAGCAGTTCCGCCTGCGCCTGCGGCGTCCACGTCTTGCCGCGCGGCCGTTCGCTATAGCCATAGCCGGGACGGTCGAATGCGATCACCCGATATTTTTTTGCCGCAAGCTCAAGCAAGCCGCTCGATTCGAAATCCTGGATCATGCTGCCGTTGCCATGCAAAAGCACCAGCGGCTGGCCCTGCCCGCGCTCCACGTAGTGCAGGCGGACGCCGGCGACATCGATGAACGCACCGGCAGGTGGATGGTGCTGCTCGGCCTGGCGAACGCGTTGCCGCACCACGAGCGCGGAAGCGGCCAGCGCTGCGCCGGCGACCAGGAAAATCGCATTGCGCCAACCTCCACGGGAATCTCGCTCTATAGCGCGGGCCGCCTCATGCCGCATGGAATAGCTCATCATTTGCACTCCCGGACTCTTGAAGAACGTATTGGAAGTCCGGCCGCGCATGAAGTTCAATGCAATTCTGTCCACTTCCGCCCGACTGGCGCACGCAGGTCCGTGAAGATTTGTATCATTGAGCGTCGCCCGCAACGTGGCCGCCGGCCCGACGCCCCAATCAACTTCAGGAAGGGATAATTACATGCAATCGACAGTCAGCACCGAATCGCTCAACGAGCGCGGAAAGGTTTACCTGCCGGGCCTGCTCGGCATTAACGTGACCGGCGTCGGCGAACTGATGCTGAATGCGGAACTGGCGGTACAGAAAACGCACTTGGCGCCGAATGGTTATTTGCATGCCGGCACGGTGGTCACGCTGGCAGATACTGCCTGCGGTTATGGATGCATCACGAATCTGCCCGAAGGTGCGAGCAGTTTCACGACGATTGAACTGAAGAGCAATTTCCTCGGCACCGCACGCGAAGGCGTGATCGAATGCGAGGCGAAAGCGGTGCATGCCGGGCGAAACACCCAGGTATGGGATGCGCTGGTGAAGCATCGCGACACCGGCAAGCTGATCGCCACATTCCGCTGCACACAGATGATTCTGTGGCCAAAATAAGAACCGGAAACAAACTGGTCTTGCTTCAGGCCGCCTTCGGGTAATGCTGTTTTTCAGGCAATGCGCCGCTCAGCGAGGCATTGCCCGATCTTCCCGCCGCCAATCAGTCGATATCGCGGTTGGCCATCACGCGCAGTTCCTGTGCCAGGTTCGGCATGACGGAATCGTACGGGCTGGCCAGGCAGTACAGACGATACAGGGACATGTCGTCGCGTGCAGCCTTGCGTGTTTCAACTTTGGTCGGTGCTGCCACGGTGCTCGCGTGCGGGATGGCGATCAGGGCTACCAACAGGGCGCGGGCGGCGCGGCCTACATTACGCATATAGCTGGTGCCGTCGGTTACCTGTACCGGGGATGCAATGGTCATGGTGGACATGATGAATTCCTCTCTCTGAAAACTTATCTTGCTTGAGAGCAGTGTAGGCACGACGAAGATATATATCCAATTGCGATTCGAGATAACAGACATACGTTTCGCGAATATTTATCAGCATTGAAAAGACCTTCGAGTAGGCTTCGGTTCCGGTGCGGATGCCGTGACATTGATAGAATGCCAGCAACCTCTCTTCAGAAAAATCCGTCTCTCCGAATCCATGAGCTATCTGGCAATCAAGCACATCCACATGACCTTCGCCGCACTGAGCGGCACGCTGTTTTTCTTGCGCGGCCTCTGGATGCTGCGCGAGTCGCCTCTGTTGCAGAAGCGGTGGATCGCCAGGAGCTCCTATGTCATCGACACGGTGCTTCTGGGCAGCGCGATCGTGATGATGGTGTGGAGCGCGCAGTACCCGCTCGTGCAGCAATGGCTGACCGTCAAGGTGCTTGCGGTGATCGCCTACATCGTTGCCGGCGCAATCGCGCTCAAGCGCGGCAGGACCAGAGGCGCGCGCATCGGCGCGTTCGTGATCGCGTTGCTGCTGCTGGCTTATATCGTGAAACTGGCGCTGACCCGGCAACTGCTCTGATTGCCTGCGCCGGTATAATGGCGCGTTCCGCCTCACAGATATTCACGCCATGTCCCGCGCTCCCGAACTCCTTCTTCCCGCCGGCTCGCTCGCCAAGATGCATGCCGCCTTTGACTACGGCGCCGATGCCGTCTATGCCGGCCAGCCGCGCTACAGCCTGCGCGCGCGCAACAATGAATTTTCCAGCCTCGAATCGCTCGCGACCGGCATCAGTCAAGCGCACGCGCGCGGCAAGCTGTTCTTTGTCGCGTCCAACATCTTTGCGCACAACGCCAAGCTGAAGACCTATCTGCGCGACATGGAGCCAGTGATCGCGATGAAGCCGGATGCGCTGATCATGGCCGACCCCGGCCTGATCATGATGGTGCGCGACAAGTGGCCCGATGTACCGGTGCACCTGTCGGTGCAGGCCAATGCGGTGAACTGGGCCGACGTGAAGTTCTGGCAGCGCATGGGCCTGACGCGCGTGATCCTGTCGCGCGAACTGTCGCTTGATGAAGTCGAGGAAATCCGCCAGCAATGCCCGGATATGGAACTCGAAGTATTCGTGCACGGCGCGCTGTGCATCGCCTATTCCGGCCGCTGCCTCTTGTCCGGCTACTTCAACCACCGCGATCCGAATCAGGGCACCTGCACCAATTCCTGCCGCTGGGATTACAAGGTAATGAACGCGGCGGAAGACGCCAGCGGCGACATCGCGCGCGTGCCGGTGGAGACGATCAAGTTCAACTACCAGCAGGCGCTGGAAGAAGCGAACCAGTCGTTTGCAGCGCTGGGCGACGTGCCGCGCCATCCGATGGCGGACCAGCCCTACCTGATCGAGGAAGCCGGCCGCCCCGGACAGCTGATGCCGATACTGGAAGACGAGCACGGCACCTACATCATGAATTCCAAGGACCTGCGCGCGGTCGAGCACGTCGAGCGGCTGGTGAAGATCGGCGTCGATTCGCTGAAGATCGAAGGCCGCACCAAGTCGCTGTACTACGTCGCGCGCACCGCGCAGGTGTATCGCCGCGCAATCGACGACGCAGTCGCCGGCCGGCCCTTCGATATCAACCTGCTCGGCGAACTGCAGGGTCTCGCCAATCGCGGCTACACCGACGGCTTCTACCAGCGCCACCACACGCAGGAATACCAGAACTACCTGAGCGGCGTGTCGGAAGTCAACCGCAGCCACTACGTCGGCGATGTGAAATCGGTGACCGGCGGCTGGGCCGAGATCGAAGTGAAGAATCGCTTCTCGGTCGGCGACCGGCTGGAGATCATTCATCCGAAAGGCAATGCGGTCGTCACGCTGGAGAAGATGCAGTCGCAGGAAGGCGCGCCGCTCACGGTCGCCGCCGGCAGCGGCCACTTCGTACGCATTCCTCTTGAAGAACATTACGACAAGGCATTGATCGCACGCCTGCTGTAGCCGTTTTTCCGAAAGCGTCTATGCTAAAGAAATGTCGGCATAACGCGGAGAAAAACATGCGCTGGGAAGGCAATCGGGAAAGCGAGAATGTGGAAGACCGCCGCGGCGCGAGCAGCTTCGGCCTCGGCGGACGCTCGGTCAGTCTCGGCACGATCGCGATTGCACTGTTCGCATCCTGGCTGTTCGGCATCAATCCGATGACGGTCCTGAGCTTCCTTACCGGCGGACCGACCAATATTTCGGCGATACAACAACCCGCGCAGCAACCTGCCGACGACCGCACGACGCGCTTCGTCTCCACCGTACTGGCCGATACCGAAGACACCTGGAATGCGCTCTTCCGTGCGCAGGGCGCCGACTATGTCGAACCGAGCCTGGTATTGTTCTCCGACGCGACGCCGACCGCCTGCGGCACCGGCCAGTCGGCGATGGGACCGTTCTACTGCCCCGGCGACCAGAAGATCTATATCGACCTCAGCTTCTACCGGCTCATGCAGCAGCGCTTCAACGTCTCCGGCGAATTCGCGCAAGCCTATGTGATAGCGCATGAAGTCGGCCATCATGTGCAGCACCTGATGGGCATTACCGACCAGGTGGACAATGCGCGCCGCAGCATGCCGGAGACGCAGGGCAACGCTTTATCGGTCAGGCTGGAACTGCAGGCAGACTGCTTCGCCGGCGTCTGGGCGCATCACGCGGACCGCGCGCGCAGCATTCTCGAAGCGGGCGATGTGGAAGCGGCGCTGAACGCGGCCAGCGCGATCGGCGACGATGCGCTGCAGCGCCAGACGCAGGGGCAGGTGGTGCCGGACTCCTTCACCCACGGCACTTCCGCGCAGCGGGTGCGCTGGTTCAGGCGCGGCATCGAAAGCGGCGAGATAAGCGGGTGCAATACTTTCGAAGCGCGCCAGTTGTGATTTACTTCCTGCGCACCACCACGCAGCCGATCGAATAGCCCGCACCGAACGAGCAGATCACGCCGTTCGCGCCCGCCGGCAGGTCGTCCTGGTACTTGTGGAATGCGATGATCGAACCGGCCGACGAAGTGTTCGCATAGGTATCGAGAATCACCGGCGCTTCCTGCGGCTCGGCGTCACGGCCCAGCAGCATGCGTGCGATCAGCTGGTTCATGTTCAGGTTGGCCTGGTGCAGCCAGAAACGGCCTACCTGCGAAATTTCGAGACCCGCGCCATTAACCGTTTCCTTGATCATCTCGGCGGCCATCGGGCACACCTCCTTGAATACCTTGCGGCCTTGCTGGCGGAACAGCTTGTCCGGCTTGCCGATGCCCGATTCGTCGAAGCGGTTCATGAAGCCGAAGTTGTTGCGGATGTTGTTCGAGAACTTGGTCTTGAGCTTGCTGGCGAGGATTTCGAACTGGTGTTCCGACTTCGCGGTGTCCTCCGCCTCGATCACGAGCGCAGTGCAGGCATCGCCGAAGATGAAATGGCTGTCGCGGTCGCGGAAGTTCAGGTGGCCGCTGGTAATTTCCGGGTTCAGCACCAGCACCGCGCGCGCCTGCCCGCTCTTGACCGCATCCACCGCGGTCTGGATGCCGAAGGTCGCCGAAGAACATGCGACATTCATGTCGAAGCCGAAGCCTTCGATGCCGAGCGCTTCCTGCACCTCGACCGCCATCGCCGGATAGGCGCGCTGCATGTTGCTGCATGCGACCAGCACCATGTCGATATCGGCCGGCGTGCGCTGCGCGCGTTCGAGCGCCTCGCGCGCGGCTGCGACGCAGATCTCGGCCTGCAGCGACAGTTCCTCGTCCGGCCGCTCCGCAATGCGTGCGACCATGCGGTTCGGGTCGAGGATGCCGGTCTTTTCCATCACGTGGCGCGACTTGATGCCGGACGCCTTCTCGATGAAGGCC
>JAEZVM010000427.1 GCA_023420795.1 Pseudomonadota bacterium | reverse complement strand
TGCTGTTGTCTGCCAGGGATAAAGAGCGGCGCTCATGAAAATTTGATAAGACGAGTCAAAGGGCTGCGACTATTTTTCCAAGCTCGGCCTGAATCTCGGCGATGGGGCGCGTCGAGTCGATCACGCGGAACCGTGCAGGAAACTGATCTGCCCGGCGCAGGTATTCATTTCGGGTGGCTTCAAAAAACTCTGCTTTCTCCCGCTCGAATTTGTCCGGTTCCCGGGTTGCATCCAGGCGGGCGCGCGCCACGTCGAGCGGCACGTCAAACAGCAGCGTCAGGTCCGGCTGCAAATGCGGATGCACCCACTGCTCCAGCGTTTCCAGTTTGTCGCGCGACAGTTTTCTGCCTCCGCCCTGATATGCAAAGCTGGCATCGGTGAAGCGATCGGAGATCACCCAGTCTCCGCGCGCCAGTGCCGGCTCGATTACTTGAGTCAGATGTTCCCGGCGAGAGGCAAACATCAGCAAGGCTTCTGTTTCCAGATGCATCTTCTCGTGCAGTAGCAGTTCGCGCAGTTTTTCACCGAGCGGGGTTCCGCCCGGCTCGCGCGTGACGACCACCTGCCTGCCCTGCCCTCTGAGGAAGTCGGCGACGAAGGCGAGATGCGTGGATTTGCCGGCACCGTCTATGCCTTCAAAAGTAATAAATTTTCCAAGTGCCATGATGGGTGTTTTTGTTTACGCACCCGTCATTATCGCTGGTATTTATCCACGGCACGATTGTGGTCGGCGAGATTGTTCGAGAAATGGCTGGAGCCGTTGCCTTTCGATACGAAGTAAAGCACGTCGGACTTCGCCGGATTCAAGGCTGCCGCCAGCGACTCGTCTCCCGGTAATGCGATTGGCGTCGGCGGCAGGCCGCTCCTAGTGTAGGTGTTATACGGCGTATCGGTTTCCAAGTCGCGTTTGCGAATATTCCCCTGGAAATTTTCTCCCATGCCGTAGATTACCGTCGGATCGGTCTGCAGCAACATTCCTCGCTTGAGCCGGTTGACGAAAACCGCAGCAATCATGTTGCGTTCCGATTTCTGGCCGGTTTCCTTTTCGATGATCGAAGCCATGATCAATGCCTCGTATGGAGACTTGTAGGGCAGCGAAGGGTTGCGTTGCGCCCAGGACTTTTCCAGCTTGTCCAGCATCAGCGCATGTGCCTGCCGGTATACCTGCAGATCGCTGGCACCTTTTGCAAACAGATAGGTGTCGGGGAAAAACAAGCCCTCCGGCTGCTTATATTCAGGGGTGATCTTCGCGAGCAGCTCCTTGTCCGACAGACCAGTCGTATCATGCTTGAGCGCGGGATGATCGGCAATCGCCTGCCGCATCTGCTTGAAGGTCCATCCTTCGATGATGACCAGCGCTTCCTGAGCGAACTCACCGCGCACCAGCTGTTCGAGGAGAGCCAGCGGAGTCGTCCCCGGTTTCAGTTCGTAATGGCCGGCTTTCAGCTTTGCGCCTTGTCCAGTAATACGCGCCAGCACCTCCAGCAACGAGGAGTTGACGGGCACGCCGGCATTGGCAATCTGGCGCGTGCTGCTCTTCACGCTGCTACCGGGCTGGACAGCGAATTCAATCGGCTTTTCGTCAACACCAATGATCGGCTGGTTGGACCAGAAAGTTATACCTGCAGCGCCAAGCAGAGCAATTCCGATGATAAAAAAAAGAAATTTTTTCAACAAGATCGTGCCTTTGTGAATCAAAAATCAAAAGAGTGAAACGTCCTTACCAAGCCGAGGGGCATCCCACGTATTTTCCGAGACCTCTCTATAATCAAGGCGTGATGATAACGGCTATCAATCCCTATGACTGAAATTACGAATGCATGGTTGCAGTTTTTGACAAGGCAGGGCGCGCGCATCGACGAAAGCGGCATCCCGCAGGTGCTCGGATTTGACGGTCATAGTCCCTCCAACGAGCCGGCCCGGAGTTTCGTCGCGCCGCTGACCGATCTTGGCCTGATCGCCGCTACAGGCGAAGAAGCCGCGCACTTCCTGCACAACCAGCTGACCAATGACGTCGAACATCTCGGCCTCGGCGAAGTTCGCCTCGCAGGCTACTGTTCGCCGAAAGGCCGAATGCTGGCGAGTTTTCTGATGTGGAAAACGGGCGATGCGATCATGCTGCAACTGCCGCGCCAGATTCTGCCGGCGGTGCAGAAACGGCTGCAAATGTTCATCCTGCGTGCCAAGGCAAAACTCAACGATGCGACGGACAGCCACGTCATTCTCGGATTGGGAGGAGATGCCGCCGCCGGAGCACTGGCGAAATGGTTTCCCGCGATGCCGTCCGCGCCTTACACAAAGGTCGATAGCGAGGCGGGCACTCTGATTCGCGTCGCCGACGCATTCGGCGCGCCGCGCTTCCAGTGGATCACCTCCGGCACGATCGCCGAACAGGCATGGCCGGAGCTGACCAAGACGCTTGCGCCGGTTGGCACGGCGGCATGGCGGCTGGCGGACATCCATGCCGGCATCCCGCAGATCACGCAGCCGACGCAGGAGCAGTTCGTACCGCAAATGGTCAATTTCGAACTGATCGATGGCGTCAATTTCAAGAAGGGCTGCTATCCGGGCCAAGAGATCGTCGCCCGCAGCCAATACCTGGGCAAGCTCAAGCGCCGCATGCTGATCGCGTCGATCGATGCCAGCGACGCAAAAGCCGGCATGGAGGTGTTCTCCAGCGCAGATCCAGACCAGCCGTGCGGCATGATCGTCAACGCCGAAGCCAATGCGCGCGGCGGTGCCGATTGCCTCGTCGAGGTGAAGTTCGCGGCTACCGAGGAAGGAACAATCCACCTCGGCTCCGCACAGGGGCCGCAACTTGCATTCGGTACGCTGCCCTATCCCCTTCCCGCCTGACGCGGCGCTCGTTGCGCCAATGGATCTGTATATCTACTACCGGGTGCGCAACGAGAACGGCGAAGCACTGCGCACGCGCGCCCAAGCCATGCAACAACGCCTTTCACGGCAATATGGTATCGTCACCGGACTCAAGCGCCGCCCCGTGGAAAAGCAGGGTTTGCAAACCTGGATGGAAATTTATCAAGCCGTCCCGGCTGATTTCGAAGCGCAGCTTGAGCACGCGGTCGCGCAGGCAGGATTGGCTGACCTGATCGACGGCACGCGGCATACCGAGCATTTTTTGGACGTATCTTCATGTGCCTGATCGTTTTCGCGTGGCAGCTTCTTCCCGGCATACCGCTGGTCGCTGCCGCCAATCGCGATGAATTCTTTGATCGCCCTGCCGCCCCGGCCAGCTGGTGGGAGGATCATCCGCAAGTCTATGCAGGACGCGATCTGCAGGGAGGCGGCACCTGGATGGGCATCACTCGCGAAGGTCGCTTCGCCGCCATCACCAACGTCCGCGCTCCTTCGGAAATGCGCAGCGATGCACCCTCGCGCGGCGCGCTGGTCGCCGATTACCTGACCGGAAAGGCATCGCCGCAGGAATACATCGAACGGATTTCCCCGGATGCGCATCGCTTCAACGGCTTCAACCTGCTGGTTGGCGACAACAGCATGCTGATCTGGTACTCCAATCGCGCACTGGAAGACGAGCGTAATGGCAAGCCGCTGGCTGCAGGGATTTATGGCCTGTCCAACGGCACGCTGGATACGCCGTGGCCGAAGGTGGTGCGCACCAAGGCGCAATTCGGCAGCCTGCTGTGCCAGGAGGCGCCGGAAGGCGCGTATTTCGAAATGCTGGCCGATACCACGCGCGCATCGGATTGCCGTCTGCCGCAGACCGGCGTCGGCAAGGAATGGGAGCGGCTACTTTCGGCGGTCTGCATCGAATCACCCGAATATGGCACGCGGGTTTCCACCGTTGCGCGCCTGTATGCCGATGGCTCGGCAGCGCTGGAAGAAAGACCGGTTCGCTAATCGAACACATACCGCATCTGTATGTGCGCTATGCCGGCCTCCATGAATTCCTCGCCTTCGCGCACGAAGCCGTGGTGCAGATAAAACGGTTCCGCATGCGTTTGCGCATTCAGAATGATGGCGCTGTCTCCGCGCCTGCGCGCCTCGGTCATCAAAGCTCGCAGAATTTTTCCACCGATTCCCTGGCCGCGCGCAGTCTTCAGCACCGCCATGCGGCCGACATGCCCATCCGGCAGAAGACGTCCGGTTGCGATCGCCGTGCCTTCGTCGTCATACGCCACCGCATGCACGCATAACGGGTCCATCTCGTCCCACTCCATTTCCAGCGGCACGGATTGTTCGAGGACGAAAACCTCGTAGCGCACCGCCTGCGCGCCTTCCCGCAATGTCGTCCAATCGTCGATCACCAGCCGAATGTTCATGACTGAGCCGGCGCCAATTTTTCAAACCGATTCAACACGGAGCGCCACTCTTCCGGAAACGCCACGCCCTTGCGCACGGCAGTATCGGCATAGACATATACCAGCTCACCGGAAACCAGGTGCTGATCGCTGCGATGGATCTCCAGCACGAAGCGCACTGAACTGTTGCCGAAGCCGGCGCAGCGTACGCCGATGTCGATCACGTCGTCGAAGCGCGCAGGTGCCTGGTATTCGATCGTCGCCTTGCGCGCAAACAGTTCTCGGCCTTCGGCTGCCTGTTCAAGCACATTAGGCAGCCCGGTCTCGCGCCAGTACTCAGTAAACGCGACGTCGAAATACGTCAGGTAATGGCCGTTGAATACAATGCCCTGCATGTCCGCCTCGGCCCAGCGGACGCGCAGGGAATGAAAGAAGGAAAAGTCCTCGCGTGCCATGTTGATCGCTTGCTAGTTTTCGGAAAGGAAGGATCGTATCAGGCTGTTGACCCGCTGCGGCTGTTCATGAACGATCCAGTGCGTGCCTTCCGGTATACGTTCCACCTTCAGATCATCTACCAGATCATCCAGTCCGTCGAGCAGCGATTTTGGCAGCGCAATGTCGCTCTCGCCCCATATCACGCGGGTCGGCACCTTCACCCGGAAATCGTCCGGATTCAGCTGCAACTTCAACGGCCCGGGATTGGCCTCGGTCGGCGGATGCAGCGGTGATGCACGGTAATAGTTGACGCCGCCGGTCAGCCCGCGTGACCAGCAATCGTGATACTTCGCGCGCACTTCGCTGGTGAACCATGGCGTCGGCGATTTGCCCATCCCGCTCAACAGATTCTCCAGCAGGGCGAAGCCGTCTTTCGCCAGCGCCTGTTCGGAACCGTCTGCGCGCAGCCAGTTCATGTATTCGCTCGCCTTTTTTTGAGCAGGGTCGCTGGCGAGCGATTGCATGAATAGATACGGATGCGGTGCATTGATAATGACGAGATTGTGCAGCAGTTGCGGCAAGGCGATCGCCAGATTCCACGCGATCGCACCGCCCCAATCGTGCGCGACCAGAACGAACCTGTCGTAACCGAGATGCGCGGCAAACAGGCGCAGATCTTCTACGATATGTTTTGCCTTGTAGGCGGCCGGGTCGGCCGGCATGTCCGACAGGTTGAAGCCGCGCAGGTCGGGTGCGACAGCGAAATAGTCGCCGCCGAACTCGGCCAGCTGCGCTTCCCATTCGTACCAGAATTCGGGAAAGCCGTGCACGAACAGGATCAGCGGCTTGCCCTTTTCACCTGCGCTGGCGTAATGCAGCCGGATGCCGTTAGGTAGCTGCGCGAACTGTCCCGGCTGGATGGCGGCGCTCATCGTCGCCTCACTTAACGTTCATTTTCGCCTGCAGCATTTCGCGCACCTGCGGCGTCGATGCGAACGGATCGCCCGGATTGCGCTGCGCGACGATGTCTTCCATCCGCGCCTGCACATTGCCCAGCGCCTGCGGATGCGAAAAGATGTAGAACTGGTTTTCCTGGATCGCCTCGAAGGTACGCTCGGCCACTTCTGCCGCCGTCACCTTGCCGGAGGAAACAGCCTTCTCCGACAGCGCCTGCGCAGCAATCTGGCTGGCTGTCACGCGAGCATCCGCCTTCACATCGTCCGGACGGTTGCGGTGCGACTGGCTGATGCCGGTCGGTACAAAATACGGGCACAGCACGGATGCACCGACCGGCGCCTTGACCAGTTGCAGGTCGTGGTACAGGGTCTCCGACAAGGACACCACCGCGTGCTTGGATACGTTATAGATACCCATGTTCGGCGGCGTCAGCAGGCCGGCCATCGACGCGGTGTTGACAATGTGGCCTTCGTAGCCTTCTTCCTTCTTCGCGCATTCCAGCATCAGCGGCGTAAACACGCGCACGCCGTGGATCACGCCCCACAGGTTCACGCCGAGCACCCACTCCCAGTCAGCGACGGAGTTTTCCCAGATCAGGCCGCCAGAGCCAACGCCGGCATTGTTGAATACCAGATGCACCGCGCCGAACTTTTCCATCGCCGCATCAGCCAGCGCCTGTACCTGTTCTGCCTTGCGCACGTCGCAACGCATCGCCAGCACCTGCGCGCCCTGCGCTTCCAGTTCCGCCTTGGTCTTGTCCAACGCTTCCTGCTGCACGTCCGCCAGCACCAGCTTCATGCCGAGCCGCGCGCCGACGATCGCAAATTCACGGCCGAAACCGCTCGCGCCGCCCGTGATCACCGCTACCCTGTTCTGAAAATTCTTCATTTCGTCCCCTCTCTGTTGAATCGGTTAAAGGATTTTTTCCACGTTCAGATCAGCTTGACCAACTGCTTGCCGAAGTTCCTGCCCTTGAGCATGCCGATGAAGGCTTCCGGCGCCGCCTCCAGCCCCTGCGCAATCGATTCCCGGAACTTCAGCTTGCCGGTCGCAACCAGCGTGCCCAGTTCCTTCAAACCCTGCGGCCACAGGTCCATGTGTTCGGACACGATGAAGCCGCGCATCGTCAGCCGCATCGTCAGGAAGGCGCGCACGTTATGGAGCGCCATCGGCTCGCCGTTGTAGCCGGCGATCAGTCCGCACAGCGCGATGCGTCCGAAGGGGTTCATACGCGCAAGACAAGCATCGAAAATCTCGCCGCCAACATTCTCGAACACCGCATCGATGCCGTCCGGCGTCGCCGCCGCCAGGTTGGTAGCCAGATTGCCGGCCTTGTAATCGATGCAGGCGTCGAAGCCAAGCTCATTCACCACGTAATCGCATTTCTCCCTGCCGCCAGCAATGCCGACCGCGCGACAGCCGCGCAGCTTCGCCAACTGGCCGACCACGCTGCCGACCGCGCCGCTGGCTGCGGACACGACGATGGTTTCGCCTTCCTTCGGCTGCATGATTTGCGTCAGGCCGTACCACGCGGTCAAGCCGGGCATGCCTACCGATCCGAGATAGGCCGACAACGGAATGTGCTTCGTATCGAGCTTGCGCAGCAGGCTGCCGTCGGAGATGCCCATTTCGGCCCAGCCGAACATGCCGAGCACCTTGTCGCCCGCCGCGAATTTCGGATTTCTTGAATCGATCACTTCGCCAACCGTACCGCCGATCATGGTTTCGCCTAGCGGCTGCGGCGCAGCGTAGCTCTTGGTTTCTTCCATTCGTCCGCGCATGTACGGATCGAGTGACAGATAGTGGTTGCGGATCAGAATTTCGCCGTCCTTTAACGCCGGAACAGGCACCTCTTCAAGGCGGAAATTTTCAGGGATGACCTCGCCTTGCGGCCGAGAAGCGAGAACGATGCGTTTGTAAGATGCCATGACTGTCTCCTGTGCTCTTGAAAGCTTGATATTTGTCTTACTCGTGCTCCATCTTCCTGGCGACATCGAGCCGCTTCAGGTACTTGAAAGTACCCATTGCCTTTGCCACCAGCTTGTCGCCATTCCACACCTCGCCTTCGCAGAAGCACATCGTGGTGGAGCGGTGAAATGCCTTGCCCTTGGCGATGATGCGTCCGCCGGCATGGCCGCCGGGCTGAAGAAAGCTGGTTTTCATCTCGATCGTCACGCCGCCACGCGCATCGGGATCGAGCGAGCGGCCTGCGAGAGACATGGCAACATCGAGCAGCGTCATGGTGATCCCGCCATGGGTGACTGCCCAGCTGTTCATGTGACGCTGTTCCAGATCGAGTGCGACCTGCGCCTCGCCGTTCCCCATGCCGAGAAATTCGACGCCAAGTTCGTGAAGGAAAGGAATATCGGTCGGAAACGGCTGCGGTTTCGATGTATCCATCAGTGCACCGCCGAAACGCCGCCATCGACCGCGAGAATCTGGCCGGTGATGTGCTTGCCGGCATCCGACGCAAACAGCAGCGCCGCACCCTTCAGATCCTCGTCATCGCCGATGCGTTGCAGCGGCGCGCGCTTCGCAAGGGTTTCCGCGCCAAAGGCTTCCAGCGTACCCTTGGTCATCTTCGACGGGAAGAATCCCGGTGCCAGCGCATTGACGGTGACGCCATGCCGTCCCCACTCACCGGCCAGCGTGCGGGTGAAGTTCACCACCGCACCCTTCGACGTGTTGTAGGCGATGGTCTGCATACTGTCCGGGCCGTTGCCGGACAGGCCGGCGATCGACGCAACATTAATGATGCGGCCATACTTGCGCGGGATCATCGACTGCTTGCCGACCGCCTGCGACAGCAGGAAGATGCTGCGGATGTTCAAGTTCATCACCTTGTCCCACGCTTCCGCCGGATAGTCCTCGGCCGGTGCGCCCCAGGTAGCACCGGCATTGTTGACGAGGATGTCGATATGGCCGAGGCGCCGCATCGCCTCAGCGACCAGCGGTGCGACCGCCGCCTCATACGACAGGTCAGCGGCAATTGCGGACGCCTCGATGCCGCGTTGCTTCAGATGCGCGACCGCCTCATCCAGATCGGCCTGCTTGCGCGAAGACAGTACGATCTTCGCGCCCTGCTCGCCGAGCGCTTCCGCGATCTGCAGTCCGAGGCCGCGCGAGCCGCCGGTAACCAATGCGGTCTTTCCGGTGAGATCGAATAATTGTTTTACGGTTCTCATAGTGTCTCCTTTGATACTTAAAACCAGGCGTCCTGCATATCGAGAGTCGTGGTATCGATGCTTTCCAGCAGATCGAGCTGCGGCTGCACCTTCGGTAATTCCCACTTAAAAAAGTACGCACAGGCCTGCAGCTTGCCCTTGTAGAAATCCGCATCGTGTCCGGCCTTGCCAACCGACAGCAGCGCCTGGCGCAGCCAGACCCATGCAACTACCGCATGGCCGAAGGCTTCAAGGTACACCGACGCATTCGCCAGCGTCTTGTTCAGATCGCCCGCCGCATACAGCGCCTGCGTAACCTTGGCAATACGTCGGAGCACCGCACCGAGCGACTTCCCATACGCAGCGAGTTCCGGTATCTCCAGCGCCTCGGCGATGGTCTTTTGCACTTCGGCGCCCAGCGCAGCAAATGCCGCGCCGTTTTGCATCGTGACCTTGCGGCCGAGCAGATCCAGGCCCTGGATGCCGTGCGTTCCTTCATGGATCGGATTCAGCCGGTTATCGCGGTAGAACTGCTCGACGTTGTACTCACGCGTATAGCCGTAACCGCCATGCACCTGGATTGCGAGGCTGTTGGCTTCGAGACACCATTGCGACGGCCAGGATTTGGCAATCGGCGTCAGGATGTCGAGCAACAGTGTCGCCTGCTTGCGCATCTCCTCTGACTCCGCGGTTCTTTCCTCATCGACCAGTCGCGCGCAATACAGGTTCAGTGCGAGGCCGCCTTCGACATAAGCCTTCTGCGCCAGCAGCATGCGTTTGACATCGGTGTGTTCGATAATCGGTATCTGCGGCTGTGCCGGGTCCTTCGCTAACGGGGGGCGCCCCTGTGGGCGCTCGCGCGCATATTCGAGCGCATGCAGGTAGCCGGTGTAGCCGAGCATTACCGCGCCAAGGCCGACGCCGATGCGCGCCTCGTTCATCATGTGGAACATGTTGGCCAGGCCCTTGTGCTTCTCGCCGACCAGATAGCCGATGGCACCGGCCGTGCCTCCCGGCTTGAACTTGCCTTCGCCAAAATTCAACAAGCAGTTGGTCGTGCCGCGATAGCCCATCTTGTGGTTCAGGCCGGCGAGCACCACATCGTTGCGCTCGCCGAGCGAGCCGTCCGCGTTCACCAGTTTCTTCGGCACGATGAACAGCGAGATGCCTTTTACACCGGGGATCAGCCTGCCGTTCTCATCCGGGATCTTCGCCAGCACCAGATGCACGATATTTTCCGACAGCTCATGCTCGCCACCGGAGATCCACATTTTGTTACCCTTCAGCCGATAAGTGCCGTCCGGCTGCGGCTCCGCGCGGGTGACGATGTCCGACAGCGACGAGCCTGCCTGCGGCTCCGACAGGCACATGGTGCCGAAGAAGCGACCTTCCATCATCGGCTTCACGAAAGTTGCTATCTGTTCCGGCGTTGCGCATTTGAGCAGCGT
>JAEZVM010000412.1 GCA_023420795.1 Pseudomonadota bacterium | reverse complement strand
ATTGGATTTTTTTGGTGGGCATCCTTATTGCATTTCGGTTGGCGTAACAACCAAAAAAACCATAAAGGACCTCCATCATGAAATTCAAGACGCTGTTAATGTGCCTGACCCTGGGAGCATCGGCTCTCCTTGGAACCTCTGCTCATGCTGCCTATATCCTTGATACCAAGATAGGCGAAGCAAACCTGGCTGACTCGGGAGATGCAACTGAGCTTGCCGCAATACGGGCGGCAACAGGCGACAACACGCTGACTTTGGGCTTCAAGCTCAATTTCAGCCTCGGTGATGCAGTACTCAATCCTGGAACGCTCGATCAATGGGTGATTGATATCGGTGCCAACACGCCGCCTGGCTATTTCCTTCTGAAATTTGGTACAGGGGGAACCAATGCTACGGCCAATACTTTCTTCTTTCAGAATATCGGCGAGCTGACGAAGCTCGTTTGGTCCAACGCGGATGTTCAGTTTCTCTCCGGTGGCGACTGCAGGGACGGAAATGACAACGCCTGCAATATCGGTCGTCTGAGTCATTACAATGGCTACGGCAACGGAGGCGTGGTGCCCGAGCCGGCAACCGTCTCTCTGTTTGGTCTCGGCCTGCTGGGATTTGCTGCAGCCCGTCGCCGCAAATCGGCGCGCAAGGCTGACTGAGACCGCATCTGAAGTGCCTCCGGCACGGCAATCGCCGCTTTTAAGGCAGGCGATTGCCGATTGCAGAATGTCCTCGCTTTTCCATCAAGTCTTTCTCGCCTCCAGCACCACCGGCTGAAATACCACCAGCCAGGTCGCCAGCACCACCAGCGCGCAACCGATCAGCGTATTCAGGTTGATCGTCTCCTGCAGAAAAACCGCACCCCATACCATCGCGAACAACGGGATCAGGAAGGTGACGGTCAGGGCCTTCGTCGGTCCGACATCGGTAAGCAGCCGGAAGTAAATGAAATACGCGATCGCGCTGCACAGCAGCGCAAGCATTGCCGCGATCAGCATCACGAATGGGGTGACTTCGCCGCGCACCGGTGACAGCGGCAGAAGCGGCAGCAGTACCAGCGCCGCGCCGAGCTGTGAGCCGGTCGCCATCAATGGCGGTGCAATGCTGGCCGCTTTTTTCTTGGAGTACGCGCCGGCGATTGCATAACACAGGGCGGCGCTGATACAGGCCAATGCTGCGAGCATCAACTGCGGCGTGAACTGTACCGGCCCGAGCCGCACCAGGAAGGCGACACCGGCGATGCCGCATGCCAGCCCGGTCAATTTGCGCGCCGTCAGCGTTTCACCCAGCACTGCCGCACCGACGAGCGCGCCCCACAGGGGGCTGGTCGCATTCAGGATTGCGGAGTAGCCGGCGGGTAGCGTGAGCGCCGCGTAGGAAAACAGCACGAACGGCACCGCCGAGTTAAATGTGCCAAGTATCAGGTATTGCCGCCAGTTGGCATGGAAATGCATGTGCCGCCGCGTGAGCGCCATGAAGCCCAGCATAGCCAGTCCGGCGACCGTGACGCGGACCTCCGCAGTCCATAGCGCGCCCAGAACCGGCGCGACGATACGCATGAAAAGAAAGGAGGCGCCCCAGATGGCGGCGAGGATCATGAGGCGAATGAAGTCTGCGCTGCGCATCGCTATTCCGATCGTGGAGAAGTTATGTAAGGAAGAAGCATAGCGGAGCTGGCCAATCCCGGCTGGCCGGAATCGGACATGGCTGCGTGCGGCATGCCGATCAGTTTTCGGTAGTGACCGGCTCGGGCCGCGATGCCGCCAGTACCAGTCCCATTGCCACCAGCACCACCGCGCCGCCGATCAGCGTGGACCAGCCCACCGCTTCATGCAGGAAGATGACGCCCCACAGCATGCTGAACAGCGGTATCAGGAAGGAGACGGACATCGCGCGCGTTGGCCCGATCTTGACGATCAGCGGAATGAACAACGCCTGCGCCACGCCGGACGACAGCAGCGACAACGCAACCACGCAGCCGAGCGCGAGCGGGGAGGGCATGGCTTGCGGCAGGGTGAATGGCAACGACGGCAGCATGATCGCGCTGCCCAGCACCAGCGAGCCGGTCGCCATCGCGATCGGATGGATTCCGTCCGGCCTGCCGGTTTTCTTCACGATGATGCTCGACAGCGCATAACAGGCAGCGGCCAGCAGACAGGCCGCGACCGATACCAGCGTCGATCCGTCCAGTGTCAGCGTGCCGGCACTGACCAGTATGGCAACGCCGGCCACGCCAAGCAGAAGCCCGGCCAGCCTGCTCAACGTGAGGCGCTCGGACAGCCACAGCACGGAAAACACTGCGCCGAACAATGGTGCAGTCGCATTCAATACCGCGGAATGCGCGGCGGGCAAATGCAATGCGGCGAAGGAGAAGCAGGAGAACGGTATCGCGGCGGCGAACAGGCCGACCACCGCATAGGGCCTCAGGTTGGCCCGCCAGTTCATCTGCACGCCGGTCAGCCTGGCGAATGCCATCAGTGCCAGCCCGGCCAATGAGGTCCGTATGGTCGCGGTCAGAAATGGTCCGATTTCCGGCACAGCAACCCGCAAGAAGATGAAAGAGCCGCCCCAGATAGCGGATAAAAAGACCAGCTTGGCAAGGTCGGCTGCGGACATGAAGTGGTTGAAATTGCTTATAGGAAATAGATCGATCGTTCGATTGTAGCACCGGCGATTGGCGCACGTTCGGGTGTGCCGGTGGCGCGCCGTTTCATGCAAATCACCGCCGGCCCATCACTGTAAGGCGCTTGATACATGCCAAGGAGCGCTCTCTTGGAACATCAATAATCGTGCAAGGGGGAAGACATGTGCAAACGTATAGCAAGGCGCGCCACCGCAGCGGTGAAGATGACGATCGTCCTCATTTCGCTCGTGGCATGCGATGGCGGCGCCGCTAAGCCGGAAATGAAGCCGGTCAATTTTTACGGTTCCGGCGTTTCAATGCAGGGCGAAGTAGCTGCCGATACTGCGCTCACCATACAGCAGGCTTCGATCGAACAGCACCACTTTGCCATCTATGTCAACTATCGCGACATGTTCGAGGAGAGGCCAACCCTTTGGCGAGATGTGGCGTTCGGCGTTGTCGATGACTACCTGCGCAATACCGGCATGCGATTCAACGATAGCAAACTGGAACACAGGCCCCGCGCCTGTTCGATGCGCACTCTGTTTCTTCTGGATTAGGGCTGGTCAGTGGCCGCAGACCGAACACGCGGCGTTGCGTGCGACCTTGATGCTGGTCCATTCCATGTTGCGTGCATCCAGTAGCAGCAGGCGGCCGGCCAATGACTCTCCGATACCCGAAACCAACTTCAACGCCTCCGCCGCCTGCATGGTGCCGATGATGCCGACCAGCGGAGCGAACACGCCCATGGTCGAGCACAGCACTTCCTCGAACTGCTGCTCCGGCGGGAACAGGCAGGCATAGCAGGGAGCATCCCCGCCGCGCGGATCGAATACCGAAACCTGACCGTCGAAACGGATCGCGGCGCCCGAGACCAGCGGCACCTTGTTCGCGACGCAGGCGTGATTGATTGCATGGCGAGTCGCGAAATTGTCGGTGCAATCGAGTACCACGCTAGCCTGGCTCACCAGTTCGGCCAGTCGTTCGTCGGCCACGCGCTCGGCAAGCGCCTGCACTTCCACTTCGGGATTGATTTGCGCTAGCGTCTGCCGGCCGGATTCCGCCTTCGGCTGGCCGACCCTTTCGGTCGTATGCAGGATCTGGCGCTGTAGATTGGTCAGATCGACCGTATCGTTATCCACTAGCGTGATCTTGCCGATACCGGCGGAGGCGAGATAGTAGGCCGCCGGCGAACCGAGCCCACCGGCGCCGATCACCAGCGCATGCGCCGCCAATAGTTTTTCCTGACCCTCGATGCCGATTTCGTCGAGAAGGATATGGCGGGAATAGCGGAGCAGTTGATTGTCGTTCATGGAGGGTGATTCCTACGTGTCTGTCGCATTCTAACCGTGCCGGCATCGCACTTCCATGCCCTGTTGCAGGGTAAAAGAAAAAGGCCGCATTGCTGCGGCCTTGATTCTTTTGCTGGTGACAGCGCGGCTTATTTCTTGTCGCCGTTGCCATCTCCATTACCGTTCTTGTCACCATTCTTTGTTTCGTTGATGGTGTTTTCCTTCTTGCTTTCGATCTTCGCTGTCTTCGACAACTGCACCGGCAGGCCTTTCAGGTGATTCAGCGCCTGCGCCAGCTGGAAGTCGTCCTTGCTACCGAACTCCAGCGGTTTGCGCTTCTTCTCCAGCGCGGCCAGACGCTGCTGCTCTTCCAGTTCGTCGATTTTGCGAGCGGCTTCGTCCTTGTCCTTGTCATTGGACAGGTGCTTCTGCAGATCCGCTTCGCGCAGGCGCAGCCCGTTCAGGCCATCGCCTTCGGCGGTTTCATCCACCAGCAGATCCGGCACGATGCCCTTCGCCTGGATCGCGCGGCCGTTCGGCGTGTAGTAACGCGCGGTGGTCAGCTTGACCGCGGTATCCGCAGAAAGCTGGCGAATGGTCTGCACCGAGCCCTTGCCGAAGGTCTGCGTGCCCATGATGGTGGCGCGCTTGTAGTCCTGCAGCGCGCCGGCGACGATCTCGGATGCGGAGGCGGAACCGGTGTTGACCAGCACCACCATCGGCACGCTCTTGACCGCTTCCGGCAGCTTGACCAGCGGGTCGCCGCTGGACACGCGCGACGAAGTGTAGAACTCGCGGCGTGCATAGAAGGTCTGCTTCGAATCGGCGAGCTGGCCGTTGGTCGATACCACCACCACATCCTTCGGCAGGAAGGCGGCGGACACGCCGATTGCGCCCGGCAGCACGCCGCCCGGGTCGTTGCGCAGGTCGAGCACCAGCCCCTTCAGGTTCGGCTCCTGCGCATAGAGCGCGTTGATCTTCTTCGCCATGTCCTCGACCGTCGGCTCCTGGAACTGAGTGATGCGCAGCCAGGCATAACCGGGTTCGACCACCTTCGACTTCACGCTCTGCACGCGGATTTCCTGGCGCACGATGGTGACGATGACCGGCTTGTCCTCGTCCTTGCGCGCGATGGTCAGCGTAATCTTGGTGTTCGGCTCGCCGCGCATGCGCTTGACCGCTTCGTCCAGCGTCAGGCCCTTGACCGGCGTGTTGTCCAGACGGGTGATCAGGTCGCCGGCCTTCAGTCCGGCCTTGAATGCGGGAGAGTCCTCGATCGGCGAGATGACTTTCACATAACCGTCTTCCATCCCGACTTCGATGCCCAGGCCGACAAACTTGCCCTGCGTGCCTTCGCGCAGCTCCTTGAATGCCTTCTTGTCGAGGTAGGCAGAGTGCGGGTCGAGCGATGCGACCATGCCGGAAATTGCCTCGGTCAGCAGCTTCTTGTCCTCGACCGCTTCGACGTAATCGCTCTTGATCAGGCCGAACACATCGGCCAACTGGCGCAGTTCTTCCAGCGGCAGCGGCGACGCGCTTTTCTGCGCATTCGCCTCGAACTGCATCGAACCCGCGATGCCTGCAATTACACCCAAACCGATAAGGCCGAAGTTTTTAAGTTTGCTGCCCATGTCTCACCTAGTAGTTATCCACCCGAGTGGATCGAATGCGCGGCCTTGATACCGCATTTCAAAGTATAAACCTGATTGTTCGTTGCCGCCGCTGTTGCCCGCGCTGGCAATGATGTCGCCGGTCTTGACCATATCGCCGGCGCGCTTCAGCACAGCCTGGTTGTTGCCATATATGGTCATGTACTGCCCGCCGTGGTCGATGATGAGGAGATTGCCAAAACCGCGCAACCATTCCGCAAATACCACCTGGCCGGCGGCAACCGCCTTGACCTCCGTGCCTTCCGGCGTGCGGATGAAGAGGCCTTTCCATGCCGGCCCGTCGCCCCGCTTGCTGCCGTACTTGGCGACGAGGTCGCCGCGTACCGGCAGGCGCAGTTGCCCGCGCAGCGACGCAAATGCACGGCCGCTCGCCCCGTCTTGGACGCCCGGCTCCGGCGTGAGTTCATTTCGTCCCAACAATTTTGGCGGCGGTTCATCGTCGTCAATTGCATCAGGATTTTGCCCCGGCGTCTTGACCGAGCTCATTTTTGCGTTGGCGGCAGCCTCATTTCTCGCTCTGGCGCGTGCCAGTTGCTCCTGTCGGCGCTTTTCCGCTGCAATGGCCTCGGCCCTGCGCTGTTCTTCGATCAATTTCGCCAGCCGGTCCACCAGACCGGCCAGGCGCTGCTCGTCCCGCGCGATATTTCCGGCTTCCTTGCGCTGAGACGCCAGCTTGGACGAGAGTTGCGCCAGCAGCGTCGCGCGCCGACCCTTTTCCTTTTCCAGCTGCGCCTTCTGCTCGCGCTGCTCCTCCGCGACTTCGTCGAGTTCATCCCTCGCCTCCTGGGTCGCGAGCTTGTTGCTTTCGATGGCCTGCAGGTTGGCCCGCAGCGTGTCGATCAGCCGCGCCTGCGCCTGCGACACATAACCCATGTACTGCAGTTCGCGGTTGATGCGGTTGGGATTGTCGCCGGACAGCAGGAGCTTGATACGGTCTTCGTTGCCGGCTATGTATTGCTCGCGCAGCAGTTTGCCAAGCCGCTGCTGCTGGCCGGCGATGGCCTTCGACAGGCGTCCCTGTTCTGTCGTCAGCTGCGCAATCTTCGCCTCGATCTGGCGTTGCTCATTTGCCAGTTCGTGCAGCTCCCGATTGGCTTCCGAGATCGCTGCTTCGGAATGGGCCAGCGCATCTGCAGCGTGGCTTTTGGCGACTTCGGTTTGCGTGATTTCGCGCTTGAGCGTGGTGAGCTTCTGCTGCAGTTCGGCGCGTTCCGCTTCGGCAGCGCGCTTCTGCTTGGTACGTTCGGTCACCTTGTTGGCTGAGGCCGGCGCACTCAGCAGAAGGCTTGCCATGGCGAGGGCGGCGAGGAGCCTCCAGCCGGCGGATGTGCGGCGGTTTTTCAGCAAGGAGACGTCCTCGGAGCCCGGTTTCGCTGCATGGGGAAGCGTTATTTCGCCTTTCCCTGGCTGGCGACTGCGTTCAGCGCGGCCTGGATCGCTTCCTGGTCGCCCAGGTAATAGCTCTTGATCGGCTTCAGGTTCGCATCCAGCTCATACACCAGCGGCTGGCCGTTCGGGATGTTCAGGCCGACGATATCCTTGTCGCTGATGCCGTCCAGACTCTTGATCAGCGCGCGCAGGCTGTTGCCGTGCGCGGAGATCAGGATCTTCTTGCCGGCACGGATGGCCGGAGCGATCGAGTCGTCCCAGGCCGGCATCACGCGGGCGACGGTATCCTTCAGGCACTCGGTCAGCGGAATCTGTTCCTTCGCCAGGCCTGCATATCGCGGATCGTTGTACGAGGTGCGCGGATCGTTCGCGTCCAGCGGATTCGGCGGCACATCGTAGCTGCGGCGCCAGACCAGCACCTGATCGTCGCCATACTTGGCGGCGGTCTCCGCCTTGTTCAGGCCCTGCAAGGCGCCGTAGTGGCGCTCGTTCAGGCGCCAGTCGTGCTTCACCGGCAGCCACATCAGGTCCATTTCGTCGAGCGTCAGCCATAGCGTGCGGATTGCTCGCTTGAGCACCGAGGTATAGGCGAGATCGAAGGTGAAACCTTCTTCCTTCAGCAGCTTGCCGGCCTGGCGTGCTTCCGCGATGCCTTTTTCGGTCAGGTCCACATCGGTCCACCCGGTGAAGCGGTTTTCGAGGTTCCAGGTCGATTCGCCGTGGCGCATCAATACGATTTTGTACATGGTTATGATTGGAAAGAAATGAGAAATGGGTTCGGCCAAGCAGTGACTTGAAATGCCGTTTC
>JAEZVM010000135.1 GCA_023420795.1 Pseudomonadota bacterium | reverse complement strand
CGTGGATGAGCCCGTCGATGCGCATGATCGTCGATTTTTCGCGCGACGAACCGATGATGGCGATGAACAGCACCGGCCAGTCGGCGCACCCCACCAGCCGCCATTACGACGACAGCATCAAGCGGTTTCTCGATGGCGAATACCATACTCTGCCGTTCAGGCAGGAAAACATCGACCAGAAGTACGGGAACGCGCTGATCCTGCACCCGTCGAAGTAAGTACCTTCAGGATGTCCGTATCGCTTAACGATACGGACATCCTGCACAGCAAATTCAGTAATTATTTCTTCAGGCTGTCGCGAATCTCTCGCAGCAGCACAATATCTTCCGGCGTCGGCGCAGGCGCGGCTGCCGGTGCCGGTTTTTCCCTCCTGAAGCGGTTAATCTGCTTGACCATCATGAAAATGACGAAGGCCAGGATGAGGAAGTTAAGCGAAACCGTCACGAAGCTGCCGTAAGCAAGCACGGCGCCAGCCTTCTTGGCTTCGGCCAGCGTGGTTGCGGTCTGGCCGGCGAGCGGCAGGAAGTAGTTGCTGAAATCCAGCCCGCCGAACAGTTTACTGACGACCGGCATGATCACATCACCGACCAGCGAATCGACGATCTTGCTAAAAGCGCCGCCGATGATGACGCCGACCGCGAGATCGATCACGTTGCCCTTGACGGCAAACTCCTTGAATTCACTAACGATACTCATTCTTCCTCCCGAAGAAACAACGTGTTGCCTTGTCGAGACGTTGCGACACGAAAATTATGTCATATGCGCAAGAAGATGCGGCCACAATCCCAACCATTTTCACGTTATTACAGGATAATCGGCAGCTCCTGGCAAACACCTTATCTTTGAACAGGCATGACTTCCAAAACCCTGATCGCCGCCGCAGTCGGCATTGCCGTGCTCGCGACCGCTGGCTTCCTCTATTTCAATCGTGACGACTCGTCGGCACGCGCATTCATCAGCCCGGACGATCCGGCACTTGTTTCACAAGGCAAGGCACTCTATCTACAGCACTGTGCCTCCTGTCATGGCGCGAGTCTCGAAGGGCAGCCCAACTGGCGTACGCGCATGCCGAACGGGCGGCTTCCCGCACCGCCGCATGACGAGAGTGGACACACCTGGCATCACGCGGATGCGGTGCTAGTCGACATCACCAAAAACGGACTGGTACCGGGCAAGACCGCACCGGATGACTATCAAAGCGACATGCCGGCATTCGGCGCGCTCCTGTCCGACGAGGAGATTGGGGCGGTGCTTGCGTATATCAAAAGCACATGGCCACCGGAAGCACTGGAGCTTCAGAAACAGGCAACACTGCAGAGGGAGCAGTAGAACTCCATTTATAGGAAGTGATCCGGTTCACTGATACATGGATTCATACAGTTTCAGTGCGGCTGCGGCATGGCTGCCGAGCATGGTCAGAACTCTGAGGTCTTCCCGGTCGAAGCGGCGGTCCTCGTCATGAGATACCAGCCACATCGTTCCGATAATCTCGTCCTTGTCGCGGTACAGGGGGGCAATGAGGCTTTCAACAATGGGAAGATCCACCGCCTGTATCCATTCGAAGTAGCGTGCGCTGTGGCTTAGCAATTGGGGGGACTTCTGTTCACATACAAAGCCACAGGGACTGTGGTCCCCCGGCGCGATGTAGCCCTGGTAGGGCTTAAGCGTGCCCTCGATGACTATCCAGCGGAAATGCCCACCATCCTCTCCCTTTTCAAGCAGATTGACCCCGCTCGAGCCGCAATCGCATAGCTGTACACAAATGCGGCACAGCGCTTGAAGAATCGCCTCGCTTCCTTGCGGTGTCATGGCGGCGATTTCTTCCAACGCCAGCGTTCCTGCGAAGGATTTGGCGGGGCGGTCCGCCCTGCGCAGGAGTTCAGGCGTGATGACGACGTCCTGCAGTCTAGCTTGTATGTTTTCCATGTGATGTGCTTTTCCGCCGATACGGGAGATGGAGATCCCGCTCATGCTAGCAGCTCGGCATAGACGGCATTATGTCTATCGCAAGGTCCCGGCGGCTCGCGGCCCGAGATCATTCCGCGAAACCGTTGTTCTTTTCAATGCTGACGCCGGGAACAGTCTCCTGTCCACGCGTCTCTGTCACGTTCGCATGCTCTTTGGGCCCTCCTTCGACGAGAGGTTCCTCGCTTGCATTGCTTTGCACCGTCTCGATAGCCTGGTTCGTGATCCGCTCCATTTCATCGTCGCGGATTTCCTTTATCTCCCGCCCGTTTGGTGGCGGTGCGACTGGAGGCGACGAATGGGGCCGTGAGGACGGAACAGGTTCTGACTGGCTGGTTTCCCAGTCGAATAGCCCGGACACTTTTTCCATCAGCGATGCGAAGAAAGATTTCGGCGGCGTCGGGAAATGTGCACTGGAATCGATCAATCGCGCGTTCAGCGTGCGCCGCGTGAAGTCGCCCACCAGAGGCAGCGCACTGCGAGCTCCCTGTCCCCAATAGTTGCCGCGCATGGTGACACGCGCATCGTTGAAGCCGACCCATGCGCCGGCAATCAGATTCGGATGCATCAAGATAAACCAGCCGTCGGCATTGTCCTGCGTAGTTCCGGTCTTGCCGGCGAGATCCACGCGCCTGCCGATCTGGGCGCGTATGGCGCGTCCGGTGCCCCGGCCTATTACGGAGCGCAGCATGTCGGTCAGTTCATGCGCAATCTTGCCTGAGACAACGCGCTCGCCGTCGCTAGTGAAGCTGTCGAGCAGCTTGCCCTCCTTGTCGAGAATGCGGCTGACCAGAATCGGCTTGCGCGCTTCCCCGCCGTTGGCGATGGTGCCGTAGGCGGCAACCATTTCCAGCAACGTAACCGGACTGGTGCCGAGCGCGAGCGCGGGAACCGGATCGAGCGGACTCTGATCGACGCCGAGCCTGCGCGCGAAATCGGCAACATCCTTCGGACCGACCTTCTGCATCACCTGCGCGGTGATCGTGTTTTTCGAATACGCGAGGCCTTCTCGCAGCGTCATTTCCCGCCCGCTCGGGCCGGACGCATCGGCAGGCCGCCATACGGTGCCGTCGCCCATGTCGATCTCGACCTCGCTATCGGCAAAGCGCGTTTCGGGCGTCATGCCGTCTTCCAGTGCGGCGCCATAGACGAAGGGTTTGAAGGTGGAGCCCGGCTGACGCTTCGCCTGCGCGACATGGTCGTACTGATCGGTTTCGAAATCACGGCTGCCGACCCAGGCCTTGACATGACCATTGGTCGGGTCGAGCGCGATGAAGCCGGTTTCCACGCGCGTCTTGTCGGCGGCGAGCCGCGCCATGAAGGCGGCATCGGACTTCAGCTGCTTGAGCACCGACTCCGGCTCGCCGCCATCGGCGACTGCCTTGCGGTAAGCGGCCGATTCGCGCACGAAGGCATCCAGCAGGTCGCTGCGCGTTCGCCACAGATAACCGGAAGCCTGCGTGCGTGCGCCGCGCCAGCCATCCGGATTGGCCGCGATCCGCCGCGCCGGACCGACGCCCCATTCCGTATCAGCGACCGCCTGCAGCGTCTGCATCTGGCGGGCGACGGCCTGTTCGGCGAACTGCTGCATGCGCGAATCGATCGTGGAGACTACTACCAGCCCGTCAGAATACAGGTTGTAATCGTTGCGGTCGGCCCAGTCGATCAGCCATTTACGCACCTGCACCGCAAGATGCGGCGCAGTGCCGACCGGTTCCGGCTGGCGCTCGAAATCGAGGCGGATCGGGCGCTTCTTCAGTTTCTCGAACTCGGCCTTGTCCAGCACGCCACGCTTGACCATCTGCGACAGCACGACATTGCGCCGCTCCACCGCACGCTCAGGGCGCAGCACCGGGTTGTAGTAGCTGGTTCCCTTCAGCATGCCAACCAGCGTTGCGCTTTCGAGCAGATTCAGCTCGGCGGCGGATTTGTCGAAATAGGTGCGCGCGCCCATCTCGATGCCGAACGCGTTGTACAGAAAGGGCATCGTGTTCAGGTAGGTGAGCAGGATTTCCTTTTTCGAATACGCATACTCGATCTTCAGCGCCGTGATCAGTTCCTTGAGCTTGCGGGTGATGCTGCGCTGGCGACCGATATCTTCCGGATACAAATTGCGCGCAAGTTGCTGTGTCAGTGTGGAGCCGCCCTGCGGATCGCCCTGCAGCGTGTAGAAAATGCCGGCTGCTGTGCGCTTCAGATCGACGCCGAAATGCTGGTAGAAGCGGTGATCCTCGGTGGCGATCAGCGCATCGATCACATGCGGCGAGATCCGGTCCAGCTCGACCCATTCGCGGTTCATGCGCTTGAAGACCGCCAGCTCCTTGCCGTCCGCCGACATCAGGATGCTCGGCGTTTCCGCCTTGGCCTTGCGCAGGTCGGCGATGCCCGGCGTGAACGGAATCAGAAGGATTGCATAAGCGACCAGCAGCATCGCGCCAATCACGCCGCCTGCGATTGCCGCTTTGATCAGCGCCTTGAATCTGGCGAACCGCCCCAGCTTGGGATCGATGACGGATTTGAAATAGCCTACAGTGCGCGCGAAGAGCCGCGTCAGACGTTCGCGCGGCGTGAGATGTGATTCCAAGATGATTTCCTACGTTCTGGCGATCCTTGAGAGCAGGATATGCTTTTTCTGTAGGGTAATTATTCCACTCTCCCGGAACTTGCGGGGCGGCTTATTCTCTTTCCCGTATCCGCAGGAAGCTGGCAAACCGCGGCAGGCCCGTTGAAGTGAAACCGCGATAGCGATAGGTGACGGTAGTACCGACGGCTGGCGGCGCACGGCGCGCCGCATCACTGAAGCCGGTGCCGAGGCGAAAGTGTTGGCCTTCCGGTGTCATCACGACAAGCGCGCCGAGCATGCCTCGGTATTTCCCCTGCCCCGCCTCATGCGCAACGACCACAGCCTCAGCATCGTCCTGCGGCTTTAGCTTCAGCAGGATATCCGAACGCCCGGTTTGCCAAGCTGCATCGGCGCGATGCAGCATCAAGCCTTCGCCACCATCGCGCACGACCTGCGCCAGCATCCGTTGCAGCTCGGCGCGGTCTGCCACGCGCACCTGCGGCAGCACTTGCAGCCAGGGCAGCCCCACTCGCACAACGCTTGCCTGCAGCGTGGCGACGCGCTCGACGAAGCTGCCTGCGCCGCCAGGCAATTCATAGACGTGATAGCGGATGTTCCGCCATTCCTCGTCCAGCGGTACCTCTCGGCGCACGGCAGCGGACAATTGTTCGAAACGATTCCGCCCCATCCACAATTCCCCATCAAGCGCATGCGCAGGAAATTGCGCGATGAACCATGCCGGCGCGTGAATCGGCCTGCCGCTGCGAAAGCGCAGGTCCTTGCCGTCCCAGTAGGCGCGCACGCCGTCCAGCTTTTCGCTTACCAGATAGTGTGCGGGATCGTATTCTTCCGAATAGCTCCGCGCCAATAGCAAAGGTGGCGGGGTCAGCTCCGATTCACTGGAGTGCGCCGGCATGGAGGGCAGCAGGACTGCACTCAACAGCAAGGAGGCGAACAAGGGACGCAATACGGAAATTCGGGCAGGCTTCATGCTGAATGGGATAAGGGATGTTTTGAGAGGTCGCGTTTTTCGCCGAACATTTTATTATCTTTTATGCAATCAAATCAAAAGGAAACAGATCTCTTCAGTCAGTCCGTCCTTGCACAGTCGCGCCTCTTCCCTTGGCCCTGAAAAGCATGAAGTTATAATCGGGCCAATTCTTTTCCATGAGGTCGGCCGTGCCCAAGCGTTTATCCGTACTACATCAATATCTTTTGCCGAAGCAGGCGCTGACGATCTTCGCCGGACGTCTTGCGAGTGCAGAGGACGGTCGCTTCACACCGCAGATGATCCGCTGGTTCGCTAAACGCTACGGCGTGAACATGGAAGAAGCGCTCAATCCGGATCTCGCCAGCTACACCAG
The DNA here is from genome assembly GCA_023420795.1 of Pseudomonadota bacterium. Lineage (GTDB taxonomy): Bacteria > Pseudomonadota > Gammaproteobacteria > Burkholderiales > Burkholderiaceae_D > Noviherbaspirillum. The sequence continues at coordinate 22,555 of JAEZVM010000135.1, read as the reverse complement.
TTTCAACGATTTCTTCACCCGCGCATTGCGTGAAGATGCGCGCCCGCTTGCCGACGCCGACTTTATCTGCCCGGTCGATGGCGCGATCAGCCAGTTCGGCGCGATCGAGCACGACCAGATTATTCAGGCCAAGGGCCATCGCTATTCAACCGCCGCGCTGGTCGGCGGCGACAAGACGCTTGCCGCGCAATTCGAGCACGGCAGCTTCGCGACGCTCTACCTGAGCCCGCGCGACTACCATCGCATCCACATGCCCTGCGACGGCCGGCTGACGCGCATGATCTACGTGCCGGGCGCGCTCTTCTCGGTGAACCCCGCCACCGCGCGCGGCGTACCGGGACTGTTCGCGCGCAATGAGCGTGTGGTGTGCGTATTCGACGGCGAGCACGGCCCGTTCGTGTTGGTGCTGGTCGGCGCGACCATCGTCGGCAGCATGGCGACGGTGTGGCATGGCGTGGTCAATCCGCCGCGCTCGCGCACGGTGCGCGAGTGGCACTACAAGAATCAGGAGATCGTGCTGAAAAAGGGCGAGGAGATGGGACGCTTCCTGCTCGGCTCGACGGTGGTGATGCTGTTCCCGCGCAGCGTGATGGAATTCAATCCCGAGTGGCTGGCCGAGCGCGCCATCCGCATGGGCGAAGCGATGGGACACAAGCCGGCGGCATAATCGGCGACGACCAAAAGATGGAGCCGTGATGAACCACCAGTCGATCCTCGAATTTCCGACAAGCGGGCGCGGCACGCGTAACATCACCGATGCAGTGGCAAACGTCGTCGCGGCGTCCGGCGTGCAGACCGGAATCGTGCACGTATTCGTGCAGCACACCAGCTGCTCGCTGACGATCACCGAAAACGCCGATCCCGATGTGCGGCGCGATCTCGAAACCATTCTCGAACGCGTGGCGCCGGACGGCGACCCCGCCTACCGGCACGATCTCGAAGGGCCGGACGACATGGCGGCGCACGCGCGCAGCGTGCTGACCGGCCCAGGCTTGAGCATCCCCGTGGGCGGCGGCCGCATGCTGCTCGGCGTCTGGCAGGGCATCTACCTATGGGAGCACCGCACCGGCGCGCAGCGGCGCAGCGTGGTCGTCACGGTGCTGGGCGACTGAACTTCCCGGATTCTGCCGCCGTTACGTGCCGCCGTTACCTGCCGCCTGTAACGTCGATGATGGCGCCGGTGGTATAAGACGCATGGTCGGATAATAGCCACAGGATGGCATTCGCCACTTCGCCAGCCTCGCCGCCGCGCTTCATCGGCACCGACTCCTTCACTCTTTGCACCCGCCCGGGTTCGCCGCCGCTGGCATGGATTTCCGTATCGATGACGCCGGGCCGCACTGCATTCACCCGTATGCCATCGGCTGCCACCTCCTTCGCCAGGCCAATCGTCATGGTGTCGATCGCTCCTTTGGACGCCGCATAATCGACATATTCCTCCGGCGCGCCAAGCCGCGACGCCACGGATGACAGATTCACGATCGCGCCGCCGCTTCCTCCGTGCCGCTTCGACATGCGGCGGATCGCTTCGCGTGCGCACAGGAAGCTGCCGGTGACATTAGTAGCAAAGATGCGGTTGAGGCGGGATGCATCCATGCTCTCGACCCGCATCTGCCGCTCCAGAATGCCGGCGTTATTGACGAGAGCGGTCACGGGGCCGAGCTCCCGGTCCACCGTTTCGAACAGGCGCACAACATTGGCCTCGGAAGCGACATCCGCCTGCACGGCAATCGCGGCGCCTCCTGCCAAGCGGATTGCATCGACGATTTCGTCCGCGGCACCGCGATTGCTCTTATAGCTGATGCAGACGGCATAACCCTGGGCTGCGGCAAGCCGTGCCGTTGCCGCGCCGATGCCGCGGCTGCCACCGGTGATTACAAGGATTTTCTTCTTTGTCATATTCAGCGTGCCAGCGAGTTGCGAGCGCGGGAGTATTGTCGATCTGTGAGGCACGCGGAATGCGCATCAGGATACAAGACGACGCACTGCGCACAAAAAAGCCCGATACCGTCAAGGTACCGGGCAACGCTTCGCGCTCGGCGCGAAGCTGCTATTCGCGGAGCTGGCGATAATCAACATCGCAACCCCTTGCGATCATGCGTCGTCGGGTTGTTCCTCAGCGTGATCCCTGCCCCTTCACGGAGCCATCGGCTTTCACCAAACCGGCATTTCATTGCCAATTCAACTACCCACCGACTTGTTTTCACTATAGTCCATCGCCGCCGTTTTCCAAGGGCTGCCTGGCATACGGCGATACGTGCATGACTTACCTGGCGTTTTCTTCTGCCTGCAGCGCAGCCGCATCGCTGGCGAACATGTCCTCCAGCTCCTTTCGCCCCTGCTTTGCGATCGATATCATCCGGTGCTGGTCCTTGTGATACGGGTAGATATCGAGCAGCGCCTTCCGGTTATAGGCACGGAACTTGTTCACCACATCTTGTGCGCGCGCCTCATCAAATCCCATTTCCTGCAGAATCCTGCCGCCCAGTTGCAGCGAAGCCTCGAAGGTTTCACGCTCGACGATGGTCACTCCACGATCCATCAGATCGTACGTGTGCGTCAGGTTGCGGGCGCGGGCCAGTATCTTCAGGTGCGGGAAATCGCGCCGCACGATATCCACCAGCGCGAGACTGTCTTCGATATTGTCGATCGCGACCACCAGTATCCGTGCGTGCTGCGCCCCCGCGGCGCGCAACAGATCGGCACGGGTGGCATCGCCGTAGAAGACCTTGAAGCCGTATTTGCGCAACAGATCGACCTGATCCGGGTCATGATCGAGCACGGTGGCGCGAATCCGGTTGGCCAGCAGCAGGCGGCCGACGATCTGCCCGAAACGGCCGAAGCCGGCGATGATGATCGGATCCTGCTCCGGCTCGATCTTGTCGGCCGGACGCTTTTTCACTTGGCGGAAGCGCGGAGCGATAAATTTCTCGTGCAGCACCAGCAACAGCGGCGTGGCGACCATCGAAAGCGCGACGACCACGATCAGCAGCGATGCCGTTTCGGGCCTGAAAACCCGCGCGTCGGCCGCAGCGCCAAACACCACGAAGGCAAATTCGCCGCCCTGCGACAGCAGCAGCGCAAACAGCAACTGTTGGCCGCGTGCGATCCGGAACAGTTTCGCAAGCAGGTACATCACGGCAACCTTGATGCCCAGCAAGGCGAGCACCAGCATGCCCACCAGTTCTGGCTGCTTCAGCAGCACGCCGAAATCCACGGACATGCCGACGGCGGTGAAGAACAGGCCGAGCAGCAAGCCCTTGAACGGTTCCAGGTCCGACTCCAGCGCATGCCGGTATTCGGAATCGGCCAGCAGCACGCCGGCGAGAAACGTACCCAGCGCCATCGACAGCCCGACCGAGTGCATCAGCCAGCCGATGGCGATCACGAGCAGCAGCGCAAAGGACGTGAATATCTCGCGCAGCTCGGTCTTGGCCATGATTCGCAGCACCGGGCGCACCAGATGCCGGCCGCTGACAATCAGGATCGCAAATACGCCTGCCGTTTTCAGGATGCCGGGCCAGTCGATGCCATTGTCTTCATGCGCTGCAATGCCGAGCAACGGCACCAGCGCGATCATCGGGATCGCGGCAATGTCCTGGAACAGCAGGATCGAAAACCCGGCCGAACCGGCGGGCGTGTTTTTGAGATTGCGCTCTTCCAGCGTCGCCAGCACGATCGCAGTCGAGGACAACGACAGGCCGAGCGCCGCGATCAGCGCAACTTTCCAGCCGATATCCAGCAGCAGGCCGAAGCCGAACAGCGCCGCCGTACATGCACCAACCTGCAGGCCGCCCCAGCCGAATATCGGCCGGCGCAGCGCCCACAGGCGCTTCGGTTCCAGTTCCAGCCCGATCAGGAACAGCAGCAGCACCACGCCGAATTCTGAAAAGCCGAGGATGTCTTCCACGCCGCTGATCAGGCGCAGCCCCCATGGGCCGATCGCCATGCCTGCCAGAAGATAGCCGAGCACCGAGCCCAGCCCCAGCCGTTTCGCCAGCGGCACCGCGACCACCGCGGCGGCCAGATAAACCAGGGCATTGAACAGCAGGCTTTGTTCCATCGATTATCCTCAGCAGGCATGATCGACGGACCGCCCGGGTGCAGCACTGCATCGGAATCACGTTTCCGGCTTCAACGAAGCCATGTCGATCACAAAGCGATACTTTACATCGCTTCTCAGCATCCTCTCGTAAGCCTCGTTGATTTCCTGGATGCGGATCATCTCGATGTCGGACACGATTCCGTGTTCGCCGCAGAAGTCGAGCATTTCCTGTGTCTCCGCAATCCCGCCGATGAGGGAGCCGGCCAGGCGCCGCCGCTTCATGATGAGGCCGAACACCTGCGGCGACGGATGCGGCGAAGCGGGGGCGCCGACCAGCGTCATGGTGCCGTCGCGCTTGAGCAGCTCGATGAAGGCGTCCAGGTTGTGCGGCGCTGCCACCGTATTGAGGATGAAATCGAAGGAATTCAGATGCGCCCGCATCTCGCTGGCATTTTTCGAGACCACTACCTCGTCCGCACCGAGCCGCTTCGCATCCTCCGCCTTGCCGGGCGAGGTGGTGAAGAGCACCACATGCGCGCCCATCGCATGAGCGAGCTTGATGCCCATGTGCCCGAGCCCGCCGAGGCCGACGATGCCCACCTTCTGCCCCTTGCCCACCTTCCACTCGCGCAGCGGCGAATAGGTGGTGATGCCGGCGCACAGCAATGGCGCAGCCGCGGCCGGATCAAGGTTCTCCGGAATGCGCAGCACGAATTTCTCGGTGACGACAATATCGCTCGCGTAGCCGCCGTAGGTCATGCCGCCGACATGCCCCTCCTCGCCGTTGTAAGTGCCGACAAAGCCGTTCTCGCAGTATTGCTCCAGACCTTCGGCGCAGGCGCTGCAATGCTGGCATGAATCCACCATGCAACCGATGCCGACCAGATCGCCGGCCTTGAAGCGGCTGACCTGATCGCCGACTGCGGTGACGCGGCCGATGATTTCGTGCCCCGGCACGACCGGATATGAAGTGTTGCCCCATTCATTGCGGGCGGTGTGCAGGTCCGAATGACAGACGCCGCAATACAGGATGTCGATCTGGACATCCTTGGGCTGGAGGTCGCGACGGTTGAAATGCATGAGCCTGAGCGGTTCGTTGGCGCTGGTGGCGCCATATCCTTTGGATGAAAGCATGGGCATCTCCTGGACAGGTTGGCGGGGTTGGCAGGTTTGGCGATTGAGCGTAAAAGCCTGCTCGCGTATCGCCGACTCAGATAAGACTGCAAAGACCGAAAAGGTTTTCACCAAATGCAGCAGGCAACGGCAGCAATGCATCTGCTGGGTTAAAGTAATGCCCCTGTCCGTGCTTCCCTGCCGCCACACGCGAGGGAAGCGCTCCATTCCTCCTTTCGCATTTCAAGGAAATTCAACATGGCATTTACTACCGAAACCTATCCGGGCGTGCAGGGCAGCGTGCCCGAAGCAACACGCGGCTTCACGCTGAACCATTCGATGCTGCGCGTGAAGGACCCGGCGGTGTCGCTGGATTTCTATACGCGCATCATGGGCATGCGCGTGCTGCGCAAGCTGGATTTTCCGGAAATGAAGTTCTCGCTATATTTCCTGGCACGGCTGCAGGAAGGCGATGTCGTGCCCGAGGACACGGGAGAACGCACCGCATGGACGTTCAGCCAGCGCGGCATCCTGGAACTGACGCACAACTGGGGCACCGAGAACGATCCGGAGTTCAAATACCACGACGGCAATGCGCAGCCGCAGGGCTTCGGCCATATCTGCTTTTCGGTGCCGGATCTCGCCGCCGCGGTGCGCTGGTTCGACGAGAACAATGTCCAGTATGTAAAACGCCCCGATCAGGGAAAGATGAAAGACATTGCCTTCATCAAGGACCCGGACGGTTATTGGATCGAAATTGTGCAGCCCTCCCTTCTGACGGCACTTGGCTGTTCCTGAACGTAGTACGAGGGCTTGCAGCCGGCTCGGGCTACACCGGCACGAGCCGGCCTGCTCCGCGTGGCTGCGCCAGAAGAGAACGCCTGCCTATCAAGACAGCCATTTCCTTCGCCGAGACGGCCTTCGACACCAGATGGCCCTGTATTTCGTCGCAGGAAAGCGCTTGCAGCATGTCGAGCTGTTCGACCGTTTCCACTCCTTCCGCCACGACGGAGATTTCCAATGCGCTCGCCATCGACATGATGGCGCCGAACAGGAGTTTTCCTTCCGAGCCGTCGGTCAGCGCATTGGTAAAAGCCTTGTCCACCTTGAGCACATCCACGTCGAGCCGGTGCAGCTGCGCCATCGATGAATAGCCGGTACCGAAATCGTCGATCATCAGCTTGATGCCGAGTGCGCGCAACGCCGCGAGCTCGGCGCTGACGATCTGGCTTCTGTCAATGACCGCCGACTCGACCAGTTCGACCTCGATCATCGACGCGTCGATGCGGTGGCGCGCAAGGCAGGCGGCGACATACTTGCTGAGCGAGCCGGATTTCAGCTGCTGCGGAGAGACATTCACCGATACCGGAACCATCGGAAGGCCTTGCACTTTCCATTCAGCGATCTGGCGGCATACCTTTTCAATGACTGCCTCGCCTAGCGCGATGATGATTCCCATGTCTTCGGCAACGTCAATGAACTCGGACGGATATACCAGACCGTGATCCGGCCTCATCCAGCGGACCAGCGCTTCCATGCTGGTCAGCTGCCCGCTCTTCAGGCCGACCCGGGGCTGGTAATGCACCACGAACTCGTCCTGCCTGATTGCTTCCCGCAGCGCCCTTTCCTTGTCCAGGCGCAGAATCAGCGAATCCGAAAGATGGGTGCGGTAGAACACGTACCGCCCCTTGCCTGCGGCTTTTGCCGCATACATCGCTATATCCGCATGTTTCAACAGCGTCTCGGAGTCACGGCCGTCCTCGGGAAATACGCTTACGCCGACCGAAGCCCGGATTTCATTGCCCGTTCCCGCCTCAAGCTGGAACGGTTTGCCGATGCTTTCGATAATGGTACCGGCCACTTTCGCCACATACTCCACTTGCTCCACGTAATCGAGTATCACGACGAATTCGTCGCCGCCCAGCCGGGCGACATGGTCGCTCGCACGGACCGCTTTTCTCAGTCTTTCCGAGGCCTGCACCAGCAGTTCGTCGCCTGCCTCGTGGCCGAGGGTATCGTTGACGTTCTTGAAGTTGTCGAGATCGATGAACAGCACCGCGAGATGGCCTGCTCGCTTGAAGGCCTGACTGATGGCGGCAGGCAGGAAGGTGTTGAGCCAGTTGCGGTTGGGGAGCTTGGTCAAGGCATCGGTATTGGCCAGGTCAGCCAGTATCTGCTCCTGCTCCTTGGCGGCTGAAATATCGCGTATGGTGAGCGCCAGACCCGCGTGCGAACTGACGATGCGCCGGTACACCCACTTGGCCTTGAGCACGCTGCGGGACGAAACGCGTATTTCCTCTTCCAGAAAACCCTTTTCCATCGCCCTGTGGCACAGGGTCACCAGTTCGTCCCTGAACGTGCCTGACGTCAGGGCCGATGCTCTGCTGCCGAGGAGCTGGTCGCGGGTTGTGCCGATCAATTCCGCGCCGCGATTGTTCAGATCATCCAGGCGGAAATCCATCACTGCGCCGTCGGAACCGTAGATCGGGCGAATCATGTAAAAACCTTCGTTGGCCGCATCCGTGGCGAGTCGGTAGGTTTCCTGGGTTTCTTCGGCCTGCCTGCGCCGCTTCACGTATCCCATCGCAAAATTGACGGTAATCATGGAAAGCACCAGCAGTAAGGCGGTTCCTAATATCGCGGTATCGCGATAACCCTGTGCCTGCTCACGGAAGGGAGCAAGGGCATCAGTTTCGGAAAACGCAGCAATCGCAACAATCGGATATTTATCCAGTTTTTTCCAGGCAACGAAACGCGCCTCCTTGTCGCGGAATCTCTCCGCCGGCTCCCTTAGTACGCCGGAAGCGGTCCAGAAAATGGGCGGCGTGCGGTAGAAGACAGGAAAATCATTGCTGGCTTTCTGGCCGACCTTGCTCGCCAAGAGTTCGCCGGAAGTCAGCCTGGCCGACACGAAATCCTTCTCGCCTCGCACGGAGTTTTCCTGAAAAGTAACCAAGTACAAGGGTTCGACCGAAACGGAAACCACGCCATCGAAGCTTCCATCGGCTCGGTTCAGCCGGCGCACGAAGCGAACGATCGGGCGCCCGAGCAGGAGGCTATTCGATGGGGGGGTGATCAGCAGCCCGGCGCAGCATTCCGTTTTCTGGAACTGAAAATAAGAAAGCTGGCTGATATTTATTTTCTTTCTTTTTTCTACGTTTACCGTACTACTGACAATATTGCCATTTCGATCGAATATGTTCGCGTAGAGAAGCTGGCTCTCCGGGAAAAGACCATACATCTTGTCCTTTTCCAAGTGGACGCCAACCTCCGGATCTTCCCAGGAGTATTTCAGGCGTATGGTGATCTGGTCGATTTGCGCGGCCATGTGCCCAAGCTGCTGCGCGTACGAATCCGCAGAAGCGGCAGCAAGGGAGCGTGCCGTTTTTTCCGCGGTTTCTCTCGCAGAGTCCACTTTCTCTTCTGTATAAATCCAGAGCAGGCCGACGAGAACAATCGCCAGAAGAGGTGATAAAAGAATGAAGAACCATCCTTTTTGGCCAAAAGCTCCTTGCTTGCGCTTCACAATCATCCCGAAAGAGGCTAGGAAGCCTCGACACATAAACTGTCCCCCTTGGAGGGGAATACGAAACAGGTAAGTTCCTCTTTTACTTGATGTCAATGAAACAGCATTGATGCACGACATGCAGCAGTACAATAAAGAACGAGGAGGCAGCATCCAGATGACAACGAACCTGTCCGGCATCCAATCGTGGACGGAATTCCTGAGCGACAGGGAGATACCGGTCCTGCGACAGACCGCCCGCGCGCTTGCCGAGGCGCGCGAGCATGCGGACAACGTCAGCGTCCGCAAAATCGCCACCATCGTCCTGCACGATCCGCTAATGACGGTGCGGGTGCTGCGATTCGCTGCCCGTCGCCGCGGCCGGCGCCAGTTGCAGGACATTTCCAATGTCGAGCATGCGGTGATGATGCTGGGCGTCGAGCCTTTCTTCCATCACTTCGCGCAGTTCGATATCGTCGAAGACCATCTGAAACCGCACCCGCAGGCGCTGCTCGGGCTGCTGCACGTCGTGCGCCGCGCCCAGCGTGCGGCGCGTTATGCACTCGACTGGGCGACCTGGCGGTATGACATGAATAGTGAAGAGGTCGCCATTGCCGCACTGCTGCACGACCTTGCGGAGATGCTGGTCTGGTGCTTTTCGCCGCAGCAGGCGTTGGGAATACGCGCGCTGCAGGAAGACAATCTGGCAATGCGCAGCGCGGACGCACAAAAAGCGGTGCTGGGATTCGCGTTGAACGACCTGCAGGCCGCGCTTTGCCGGAACTGGCAATTGCCCGGACTGCTGGCCAGCCTGCTGGATGAAAAGCACGTTAACCGGGCCCGTGTCAGGAATGTCAGCCTGGCTGCCGATCTGGCCCGGCATTCGGCCCACGGCTGGGACGATCCGGCATTGCCGGATGATTTTGCCGCGATCGCGGCGCTGATGAACATCGATATGCTAACCCTGATGCTCAGGCTGGGGCTGAAAACGGCGTAGCAATCTTCAGGTCGCGCACGAAGCGCCCATACGACTCCACCCGGTTTTCCTCTGGCACGCGCAGCAGATAGGACGGGTGCACGGTAATCAGTATCTGCATTCCGGTCATGAAAGGCAGCAGTTTGCCCCGGTTCGCCTCGATCGGCGTGGCGCGTCCCAGCAGCGCGCGGGCGGCGGTCGCGCCCATGGCGACCACCAGTTCCGGCGTCACCAGTTCCAGCTCGCGCTCCAGCCATTGATGGCATGCGGCGATCTCCGCTTCCGCCGGTTTCTTGTGCAGGCGGCGCCTGCCGCGCGGCTCCCATTTGAAGTGCTTGACCGCATTGGTGAGATATACCAGTTCACGCTCGATGCCGGCATCCCGCAAGGCCCGATCCAGCACCTGCCCAGCCGGGCCGACGAAGGGATGGCCGCTGCGGTCTTCCTGGTCGCCGGGCTGCTCGCCGACCAGCATGATGCGCGCATGCGCGGGGCCTTCGCCGAAAACGGTTTGCGTGGCATCGGTCCAGAGCGGACAGGCACGACAGTCATGCGCTGCATCGCGCACCTCGTCTAGGGAACCGGTGTCCGGAGCCACGCGCGGCGGCGCCTGCTTCGGGATGCGCGGCGCGCGCTTTCTACTGACAGGCTGGGGAGTGGCTGGCATGGGTATCAAGGAAACGGCAAGCCGGATTCCCCTGTGATTCCGCCACTGCGCAATCGTTCAGATACTTCCGTTCATGCGCTTACTTTGCGGACAGCCTGCGCATCAATTCGGAATACACCGCAAGCGCGAGAGGATCGGCCATCACGCTGTCGGACGCAGCCTCTTCGTCCGCATAGCCTTCGGCAAGATTCTTCCAGCCTTTGGTGGCAGCGAAGCGGCCGAATTCTTCCGGCGCTTCCAGCACGATCAGCCTGTCGTCCTGCAGGCCGGGATCACCATGCCCGAAATCCGGCCCTGTGTAACCGAGCTTGCGCAGGCGCGCCAGGATTTGCCGGATGACGGCCGCGTCCTCATACAAGGGTTCGTCGTCCATCGATTCCGCGAAATCGACATAAACGTCGATAATGCCGTAGCCTTCGTCAAATATCCGGATACCATGGAGCTCCCAGGTACGTCCCATCGAATCCGTGATGCTGAACGGTCCGCTGAGCTGAATGACGTTTTCGCTGTCCATGAGGCAGCGTACATCAGGAATGGCTTGCGGTACATAAAAAACCTGCGGCGAGGATTGAACGCAACACACTGAACCCAGCAGCGCGGCATGACGTCCTCGCTCCGGAGAAACCCAAACATCACCCATGACAAAGAACAAGCGCCCCTCCGCTGCGAAAGCCGCGCCCTCTCCCGAAGACCAGCATGAAGTATTGACGGAAAAGCTGGCCGCACTCGCGGTTGAACTCTCGCAGCGTTTGCATCGATTGCCTTCGGCCGAGATATTGAAGGAAAAAACGCGCGAGCTTCAGAAAACCATCCGCAAATGCGTGAGCCAGAAGAAGGATGACGTGCTGCATGAAGCGCTTGAACATGCGCTCGACGACGGCGCCGATGCGTATCGCCTGTTAAAGGAAAGCATCGAGGAAGCCGCCGGCACCATCGTGATCCGCCGCGACGACGGCCGCGAGCTGGAAGTAAACGCCTTCGTGATTCCGATGTTCGTGCATACGACAGGCGGCCTTCATGTGGAACAGTGCTTCCAGGATGAAGAAGCTTTCGATCTGCTGCGCAAGAGCGTTCAGGAAGCGCAGCTCGAAAGCCGCGACGCCACGGTCGTGCTGGTCAGCCATGCCTATCATCCGGACGAAATCGACAGAATCCGCTACGGCGAACTCCACGAGATGGTGCGCGAGGCATTCGATTCGATGACGCGCAAGAAAACTTCGGCAACCGCGATCGGGCGCAGCATGAGCGGCTGGCCGGAAAACCATTTCGCTCCGGACGATCAGGCGGTCGAGCTGCGCTTTCTGCTCGGCTTCGCGCTGAAGACAATGGACGACCCGTTTTACCGCGTGCCGGAAAACGAGGCGGCGGCCGATCGCTATTTCGAAAAGCGGGCGGAGCGCTTCCGGCACTGGGCGCAGCAGGTCGCCCCCTGGGTCAAGCGCTGTCTTGCGACCGATGGCCGAAATATCGACATCGACTTCTTTTACCAGGACCTTTTCCATGGCGGCAAGGAAAGGGGCATGGCCGAATACGAGACGCTGCAGATGATGTCAGACCTGCAGCATCGGCTGGATTTGCACGGCTCACCGGCGGAAAACACGCGTGCCGTCATTGGCCCGGCCGACGACGCGTCGGTAGTGCGGGTGAACCTGTACGCTGCGGACGATGCGCTGCTCGCTTCCGCAGACAGGCCGCTCAATCCGGGAGCGGATGTGCAAACCGAGATCGAGGATGTGTGCGACGCGCTGCAAACCATCGGCGTGAAAGCGATGATGCAGGCCAAAGAGTTTGACAGCGACGGAAATCCTGTCAGCGCACGGCCTTATGCAAATCGTTAGGAAGACGTCGCGTAAAGCGGAAATGCGGCGGCTTACCACTCCGATAAATAAAAAGCAAGACTCAGGTTACGTAATGTAACGCTGCAACACATACAAAAAAGATTCCCTGTATGATTCGGCCCCATGCAGCTTTCGGAGTGAGACCCCGGTTTTCAAAAGAATAGGCTGCATCCACCGGAGCTGGCGGTCGGAAATAATACCGGCACCATATTCGAAGCCCTCCTGCACGGAGGGCTTTTCATTTTCGGTATTGCACCGGCTCTTAAAAATACTTCTTCACTACCTCGCCAAACGCCTCCTCCACCGATTTCCCTTTCTTCATCAGATCGGTAATTTCTTCCGTATGCTGCGAAATCGTTGGCGGCAGGGTCTTGCGGTTATTTCTGAAATATTCGTAGCGCTGGGTGGCGAACTGCTCTTCCAGCCTGGCCGCGCTGGTGCGGGTCGTAGTGCCGCTACCGGCCACGCGTTTGGCTCGTGATGCCGGGCGTGAACTCGCGCCTATCCCTGAAATCGCGGATTTGATCTGGTCGAGCGTGAACGGGTTGCTGGCATTGGCCCCGGCGAACTCATCGCTTTCTGGCCGCAGCAGATGATGATTCCTGTCGAAGGCCATTGCCTTGCCAAAACTGTTCATGATCTGATAGCTCGGCTCGCCACCGGCGCTGACCAGTGAAAACTGGACGCGATCGCCATACTCCGCCATTTTTTCCATGACGCCCTTGAGATATTCAACCGGAAGGCTGTCGAAATTGCCGTTCCAGCGCTTGCTTTTAGTGGAAACCAATGTGATGTGCTTTCAAGAAAAATAGTGGCACGGGCAAGTCAACGCCCACGCCGGACTTACATTATCGTCTATCCATCGATGAAAGCTTTGATCGTTCCGGCTTGCGCTTGTTCAGAAAAGGAAGCGAACATGACCACGCCGCCGGATCGCACAGGAAACCGGCGGCACTGATGCTTCCGGACGCGCGCCTGAAAGCCTATTGTGACGATCCGGCCGGTTGCTGCGGCGGCGAAGCAGTCTGCCCCTGCGGCGGGCTGGATGCACCGCCTGCCGAGGAGGACCCGCTGCCTGAGGGCATCGGTTGCATGGCCTGTCCGCCGGAAGTGGTCGAAGCTGGCGGCGGTTGGCCTGAAGATGCGCCCGAAGATGCACCCGACGCTCCGCTGGAACCACCAGTGCTGCTGCCGGATGTCTGCGTCTGGGATTGCATCTTGGCTTGCGCCAGGCTGCTGTCCCGCGTTGCCTTCGCCGACTGTTCGCAGGCGTTCTTCGCATCGCCGACCTGATCGTCGCAGCGCTCCTTGGCTACCTCGTACTGTGCTTTCGCCTTGGCTTCCGCCAGTTCGAGGCGATTCTTCGGCGTGTCACGCTCGGTCACCTTCGCCTGCGCTTCCGAGACTTTCTTCTGGCCATCCGCCTCGGCCTTGCAGATATCCTTGGCGTTGTCCTTCAGTCCGTCACATTTTTCCAGCGCGGCTTGATGTTGCTGATTAATCGTCTGCTCTTGCGATTGTTGTCCAGAACTTGCACCGCTGCTTTTCGACTGTTGCGACTGCGAACTTTGTCCGGATGAATCCGACGCGGCCGGGGAAGTCTGGGCGAACGCGCCTGCCGCAAAAGTTAACGCGAAGGATGCGGCGATGGCAGTGAGCTTTGCATTCACGGGTGGCTCCTTCCTTTGATTAGATGTCGCCGAAAGCTTGCAATGTTCGGGCCATGGCGGGCATTGCAAAATACCGCCAGCACAGTTTTTCGAGGCAGTGCCAATACCAGATCATTCTGTTTATGGACGTTGCTTTTCCTACTGTGCGCCAAGCCGGCCAATAACCCACAATATTTGCAAGGTCTTGCCACATTGTGCAACAAGCGCTAATAATGTTTATTTCATGAATGTTTAAACCTACAAGGAAATGGGGAAGAGGCAATGGCAAGGACGCTCAAGAACAATTCGCCGGCTATGGGCAACACCACTGTCCAGCACAAGCGCACTCGCCGCGCCACGCCGGTAGTACGGCTGGTCCGTGAAGCGCCGATGCCGACCGATCCAGCCCAGGCCCGGTCGACCGATCTGAAAGAAATCCGCACGCTGAAGCGGCAGGCCGCCTCGCTCGCGAAACCGGCAAGAAAATCCGGCCGCAGGCATGCCGATGCCGAACTGAACGACGGCTGGGAAAACGCTCCCTACCCTTACAAATACCGGCTCTCGACCCGTGCCTACGAGGCGCAAAAACGGTTGCTGCAGGTGGAACTGCTGAAGCTGCAAGCCTGGGTCAAGGAAACCGGCCAGCGCGTGGTGATCCTGTTCGAGGGACGCGATGCCGCCGGCAAGGGCGGGACGATCAAGCGTTTCATGGAGCATCTGAATCCGCGCGGCGCACGCGTGGTCGCACTGGAAAAACCATCGGATGCCGAGCGCGGCCAGTGGTATTTTCAGCGCTATAACCAACATCTGCCAACCGCCGGCGAGATCGTCCTGTTCGACCGTTCGTGGTACAACCGCGCCGGCGTCGAAAAGGTGATGGGCTTCTGCACCGACAACGAGTACCTGGAATTCATGCGGCAGACACCGGAATTCGAGCGCATGCTGGTACGCTCCGGCATTCACCTGTTCAAGCTCTGGTTCTCGGTGACGCGCGAAGAGCAGCGGCTGCGTTTCGAGCAACGCATGACCGATCCGCTGAAGCAGTGGAAGCTGAGCCCGATCGACATGGCCTCACTCGACAAGTGGGACGAGTACACCAAGGCGAAGGAAGCGATGTTCTTCAACACCGACACCGCCGACGCGCCGTGGACCGTCATCAAGTCCAATTGCAAGAAGCGGGCACGCCTGAATGCAATGCGCTGCGTGCTGCACAAGCTCGACTACACCAACAAGGATGCGCATGCGATCGGCGCGCCTGACCCGCTGATTGTCGGATCGCCGAAGACGGATTCCGGGAAGGGAAAGAAGTAACCGGCGCGCGCTACTGCGTTAGCAGCCGTAACGCCGGACGCCGTCGATGATGCGGTACTCGCCACGGCGATCGACGAAGCAGATGGCGGGATCGGTGCTCGATGCAGGCGGCGGGGAGCTTGCGCGCTTGATCTGAGGACGACGGAACTCCCACGGCGGCATCGGATTTGCGTCCGCCCACAGGCCTTTCCTGTCGCGCCGCGCCATCAGCTGCAACGCGGGAAGGGTGAAGTCGTTGTTGTGCCTGTCATGCA
The DNA here is from genome assembly GCA_023420795.1 of Pseudomonadota bacterium. Taxonomy (GTDB): domain Bacteria; phylum Pseudomonadota; class Gammaproteobacteria; order Burkholderiales; family Burkholderiaceae_D; genus Noviherbaspirillum. The sequence continues at coordinate 7,197 of JAEZVM010000135.1, read as the reverse complement.
CCCAGGCCATGCCGCGTTCGATCTGCACGCGATTGACCTCGACGCCGTTGCATGTCACCAGTGCCGTGATCTCGGCATGGCGGCCGGGGTCCTGCTCCTTGTATTCGGCTTCCTTGCCCATGCACAGCTCGGTTAGCGACTGCCGGGACTGCCGGCCGAAAGCCTGCGCCCGCTCGGGCGCATCGATGTTCGCGAGGCGGATCCTGACCGGCTTCTGATTGATCTGGAGTGTCAGCGTCTCGCCATCGAGGATGCCAATAACCGGATGAGAGAACGCGGGAACGGATAGGGATAAAGCGAATGCTGCGACAGACAATTTCATGCCGCAATTTTATCTTTTCGAGGATGACATCGGGATGAAATTTGCAACAAGCCTTACTGCCATTGGGTGATTCAATGACAAGTATTGAAATTAATTTATCGTCACCATAAAAAACGGGCACCTTCGCAGTGCCCGTTTTTTCATCAATGCTTTTCCTCAGTGCGCAGCTTTTCTGCGCTCGATTGCGGAGTTAGATACCAGTTTGTAAAGCAATGGTCGAGGATAGTCCGGGCTGTAGGTAATCGCTTTCACCCCGGACCATTTGGTCGTGTAGTAGTCCTGTACGTTTGTAATGGTTTCACCGTTGATCACGCTCTTGAATTCGCGGCGGAACACGCAGCTGTATTCGAACTTCCCGGCAGGAACTTCGGTGCCCTCTTCCACGCCGATGAACATTATCTTCTCAGTGATATCCGCCTGGTGATCGAACTCTGACGACCATATGTTGGTAAAGGACATCGCATAGGCATGCTCCACCGAATCGCGCATGGCGAATGGGGTATATATATGGGCAGCGGCAAGATCACCGATCTTCGAAGGCACGTTCTTCGTCTTCATCCGGGTACCGTCCGCGTCGTTCAGGTAGTCTTCCCTCAAAAGAGTGACCGTTCCGCCCCGGAGGATCAACGCCTCCGTCCTGACTCCAAATTGCATGACATTGTCGGACCGGAGATACGGCGGATTGTCCGTCTTCACTCGCAGCGCATTACGATAGACTGAAGAGTCACGGTCGGCGAACGTATCCTGTACCACCGAGGTGACAGTCTCCGTCTGATCGATTACGCCGATGCCGGCCGCATCCGTATAGGTTTCAACCGTGCTCTTGACTACGTCGCCGACCTCAATATCGTCCCACTTCGGGAAGCAGTCATCGTAGTTGACCGTTCGCGTACTGGTGGAAAACTGCGGTGCCGGACTGAGGTTCAGGGGGTTGGTGAAACTGTGGCCCGAGTCGGGCATCTGGGTCGCGGGTTTTCCGGAATCTCCGCCTCCCCCGCATGCCGAAAGAACGGCAATACATAATGCATTCACGGCCATGCGCCCGGCTTTTCTCATGATGTCTCCTTCTTGATTTGGATTGAAGTCCGGTGGCTATTATTTCCGTAATGCCATATGTCTATTTGACAATGGTTAATATTGAAGCGATACGCTTGCATGTGTAGCGCGGCCAAGCCCGTTACAATCCTTCACTTTTTCGGAGCCGGATACCCTCTGCCTCTGCCAGATTTCGTTTCCTTTCATCAACTCAGACCATTCAGCCCGCTCTCATGAACATCGACGCCTTTCTCAAGAAATTGAACGCCAATCCCGAATCCATCACCTTCGACGAGACAATGGCAGTCATCGCCGAGTCCTATGAATTCATCCCGGCATCGTTTACGAATGGAGAGTTCAGGAATGAAGCCGGCCAGAATTCCGGCTCCTGCAAGCTGTTTGCGTTTGCCTCGCTGAACGGTCTTTCGGAACAGCAGACGCTGGCCTGCTTCGGCGCGTATTACCGCGACGATGTGCTGAAGCATCCCGAGGGGACCGACCACCAGAACATCCGCAATTTCATGAAGCACGGCTGGGCCGGCGTGAAGTTCGACAGCATGCCGCTGCAGCCGAAGCAGGCGTGACAAGCTGCTTTAGGGCTGCTTGCCTATCATCAGCCCTATCATGTTGTTCATCGCTTCCCTGCATGCGAGCGCAGCATGGGACTCCATGCAGGAAACCCACGGGCCGGAGAAGCCGAGCGGGGTCGGCGGCATCAGGATGACATTGGGCGGGATGTACTGGTGCATCACGCCTTCGACGCGCGGCCATTCGTCGCGCAGCATCGCTTCATAATCCGCGTCGTTCATTTCCATCATCGCCTGCAGCGGCTGCGGATCGACATACGGCAGCGCCAGCGAACTGATGTGCACCTCGGGCATATAGGACGCATCCGGTATCTGGTCCGGCTCCGGCGGCGGCTCGTTCCTAAGCAGCCAGCTGCGCACCGGCATGGTGATCACTTCCGTGGCGCCGGTGCTGCCAGCCGGCCGGTCGAACGCACTGATCCTTGCCCGCAGTGTCCCGTTCGGCAAGGTACGCGTGTCGAAATCCAGCCATGCCATCGTCTTGTCGGCCGATACCGTAAACACGCCCAGTGCTGGCGTGTAGCCGCCGGGAGGCAGCAGTTCCGCGTTTTCGATCGCATTGCCGCGCACTTCCAGTCTTACGGTGTTGCTCAGGCTGGCACCATCAGCCGGAGCTGTTGTGACAGTTGCGCTGATCGGCACCGTCGTTGGGGGCGGCGTCGATGGGTCGCTACCCGGTGAAGCGGTATCGTTGCCACTGCCCGGAGGATTGTTGGAAGGCGGCAGATTGCCACCCGAAGGAGTGTCCGATCCCGTGCCGGAATCTGTATCCGAACCAGTGCCTGTACCTGAACCCGTGCCAGAACCTGTACCAGGATCAGCGCCGCTTGCATTGTTCGGTGCGGCGGCACTACCGCCACCACCACCACCACCACCACATGCTGCGAGCAGGACACAAAGGAAGACTGTCGTTACCTTCAGGGACAAGCGGGACATGGATAGCACCCTTGGTGATATGCCTGCTCCCTGCACGACAGTCGATGGCGACTGCTCGATTGGTCTTGTTCGTCCAAGCGTAGCGACAGGGCGCAGCTTGTCGTTTGATTGTCCTCAATGGGCATAGGGAGCACTGCAGGCCTGTATGCATCCACCAACATGCCTCGATTCATACTTCGCTTCGGCGCAACTTGTCCTTCCGCTTGTGTTCTGAAGCGTATGCACATGCCGCCGGCGGGCTGCCGGCTCACTGGACTCACAACGAGGAGATGGCCATGAAAAGGATTCAGCAGTCGATCGATATCGGTGTCCCGGCGCACATTGCGTACAACCAACTGATGCAGTTCGAGGAGTATCCGCGCTTCATGCAGGATGTCGAAGCGGTGGACCGGATCGATGATACGCATCTGCACTGGACGACGAAAATGTCCAACCGCGAGGTCGAATGGGATGCTGCAATTACCGAGCAGGTGCAGGATCGCTGCATTGCGTGGCACAACACCAGCGGTCCGACGATTTCCGGCAAGGTCGAGGTGCAAGCGGCGGGACCGGATTTATCGCGTGTCACGATGACGCTGGAATCGGAGCCGGACCAGATACCCGGCTCGCCCGTCGGCAATAGCGATACCGACATTGCGCAGCGGCTCGGGCAGGACCTGCAGCGCCTGAAGCAGCTTATCGAGACGCGCGGTTCGGGTAACGCCCAGAAGAGCCAGACTGCCGGCGCGCCGCTGCAGACTTCCGGTTTTGCGGCCGGCTCCGAAGGATGGGACGGAACGGAAGATCCTGCCGAGCCGGTTGTCTCTTCTGCACGCAGCACCGCACATCAATCAGACCAGATGCCTTCGCAACAGCAGCCGTCGCCCTCGGCCGCGACTACTCAGTCGGATTATTCGCTGTCGCAATCACCGGAGAGCGAAGCAGACGAGCAGCGCTTTTCCGTCGCCGAAGAAGTCAGCCTCGACCAGCAATCCGACCAGGCGCGGCGGGTGGGACAGATGCCGCTCGACCTGGGCATCGGCGGCGAGGCAAATCCTTCGGCGGACATGGCGAAGTCGATGAAGCAGGATGAGTCACAGGCTGAGGAGAAAAAAGCAAAGGAAGAAAAGCAGCTGAAGGATTCGATCGACCGGGCCACGCCGCCATCGGCGTAATCCGACTGCCAGATCTGCGATTTCCATTGCCGACGCGGGTATGATTGGCGAGGCTGGATAGCGCCTTTCCTTGCTTTGCCGTTTGTCATCAGGTACGCCAGATCCTCTGCTAAATTTAGAGCGCCTGACAAAACAGCGACAGAGGGATTCTGCCAGGCGCTCTTAATGGAGGGATGCCATGACCTGCTTCGCATACCGGGCCGTCATATTCGTGCTCGCTGTTTTTCCCGCAATCGCTTCGTCCGAGGAATTGCCCCGGCCGGTGCCGCTCGGCGAGCCGGCGACCACTGTGTATCGGCAGGTGCTGCCGGACGGACGGATCGTGTATTCGGACAAGCCGGTCAAGGGCGCGAAGATTGACGAGACGATCAGCGCCGATCCCGCGACGAATACATGGAATCCGGATACCGGCAAGCGCCCGGCCATTCCGCCGAAGGTCGAGCGCACGCCGGTCAGCAAGGTGCCTTCGATTCCCGAGCCAGGAAAGACCAGGACACGCGACGATACCGAGGCGGACGTGATCCGGGCGGAGATGCTGCTCGAAGATGCAAAGAGACGGCAGAAGGAAGGCGTGGAACCGCTGCCCGGTGAGCGTACCGGCACGGCTTCCGGCAAATCCCGGCTGAATGAGCAATACTGGGAGCGACAGCGTTCGCTGGCGGAAGAAGCCGCCGAAGCAGAAGCGCTGTTGAAGAAGTCGATCGAAGAGCGGGATGCGGTACGGACAGTGCCGGCACGACGCTGATGCACGCGGGCCGCTGCCGTGCGGCTCACTCCATCCCCTCCTCTTTCCAGCCATAATTACCGTAACAATATGCGCGATGGGCTTTGCCCGTTGCGCCGCACCCGTTGCATGTCCATAAGGAGTCTGCGTGCAAGCCGTCATTGCAGTCAATGCGCTTATCAAAACCTATGCGTCGGGATTCCAGGCGCTGAAGAACATCAATCTCGAAATCCGCCGCGGTGAAATCTTTGCTCTGCTCGGCCCGAACGGCGCCGGCAAGACGACGCTGATCAGCATCATCTGCGGCATCGTGAATGCCAGCTCGGGCAGCGTCATGGCTGACGGCCATGACATCGCACGCGACTACCGGGCGGCACGCGCGAAAATCGGACTGGTGCCGCAGGAACTTTCCACCGATGCCTTCGAGAGCGTTTGGGATACGGTGTCCTTCAGCCGCGGCCTGTTCGGCAAGGCGCCGGACAGGGCGTATCTGGAAAAGGTGCTGAAGGACCTGTCGCTGTGGGAAAAGCGGGACTCGAAAATCCTCGCACTGTCCGGCGGCATGAAGCGGCGCGTGATGATCGCCAAGGCGCTGAGCCATGAGCCGAAAATCCTCTTCCTCGACGAGCCGACCGCCGGCGTCGATGTGGAACTGCGGCGCGACATGTGGGACATGGTGCGGCGGCTGCGGGAGAGCGGCGTGACCATCATCCTGACCACGCACTACATCGAGGAAGCCGAGGAAATGGCGGACCGCATCGGCGTCATCAACAAGGGCGAAATCCTGCTGGTGGAAGAGAAGACGGCGCTGATGAAAAAGCTTGGCAAGAAGCAGCTGACATTGCAGTTGCAGCAGCCGCTCGCGGCGGTGCCGGCGGAGCTGGCCGGCTACCGACTGGAACTGGCAGCCGACGGCGGCCAGCTCGTCTATACCTTCGATGCGCAGGGAGAGAGCATGGGCATTCCGGAATTGCTGCGGCGGCTGGACGAGCGCGGCATCCATTACAAGGATCTGCAGACCAGCGAAAGCTCGCTGGAGGAAATTTTCGTCAGCCTGGTCAGGGGTGAGCGGACGGCGCAAGGGAGGCTCGCATGAACCTGCATGGAATCAAGGCAATCTATCTGTTCGAAATGGCGCGCTGGTGGCGCACGCTGTTGCAGAGCATCGCATCACCGGTGATCTCGACTTCGCTCTACTTCATCGTGTTCGGCTCGGCGATCGGCTCGCGCATGGAGCAGATCGACGGCGTCAGCTATGGCGCGTTCATCGTGCCGGGGCTGATCATGCTGTCGGTGCTGACTGAAAGCATTTCCAATGCCTCGTTCGGGATTTACATGCCGAAGTGGGCCGGGACGATCTACGAAGTGCTGTCAGCACCGATCTCGCCGTTCGAGATCGTGATCGGCTATGTCGGCGCGGCGGCAAGCAAGTCGGTGATCCTCGGCCTGATCATACTCGCCACCGCTCGGCTGTTCGTCGATTATTCGATCCTGCATCCGTTCTGGATGATCGGCTTCCTGCTGCTGACTTCGATCACCTTCAGCCTGTTCGGCTTCATCATCGGCGTCTGGGCGGACGGCTGGGAGAAGCTGCAGATCGTGCCGGTGATGATCATCACGCCGCTGACCTTCCTTGGCGGCAGCTTTTATTCGATCAGCATGCTGCCTCCGTTCTGGCAGACGGTCACGCTGTTCAATCCGGTGGTGTATCTGGTCAGCGGCTTTCGCTGGAGCTTTTACGGCGTGTCGGATGTCGGCGTCGCGCTCAGTCTCGGCATGACACTGATGTTCATGCTGCTCTGCCTGTTCGGCATCTGGTGGATTTTCCGGACCGGCTATCGGCTCAAGGCATAAAGTTCGTCATGCGGTTTCGGCGGACGCTGCAATCTGCCGCAGCGCCTGCTCGAAGGCCTCGACCGGCTGCCCACCCTGGATCAGGTAGCGCTCGTTGATGATCACCGCAGGCACCGAATGGATGCCCTGTTCCAGATAGAAGCGTTCCTGTTGCCGCGTCTCTTCCGCATAGGCGTCCGATGACAGGATTTCCCGCGCGCGAGCCGGGTCCAGCCCGGCCTCCTGCGCGAGGCGCACCAGTACATCATGCGCGCTCGGGTTCTCGCCGTCGGTGAAATAGGCGCGCAACAGTGCATGCTTCAATGCCCGCTGGCGTTTTGCGCCTTCTCCTTCGGCCCAGTGCAAAAGTCGGTGCGCATCGAAGGTGTTGTAGATGCGGCGGCGCTTGTCCATGCTGAACGTAAAGCCAAGCTCCGCGCCGCGCGACCGGATCGCCTCCTGGTTCTGCTCGACCTGCGCCGGCGTGATGCGGTATTTTTCGACGAGATGCTCGGTGATGTCCTGTCCTTCCCGAGGCATCTGCGGATTCAGCTCGAAGGGCTGGAAATGGATATCGGCGCGTATACCGTCGCCGACACGCTCCAG
>JAEZVM010000101.1 GCA_023420795.1 Pseudomonadota bacterium | reverse complement strand
GCCAGCCGAGCGAGGAGAACGGCACCAATGCGGACGAGAACCAAGTGTCCAGCACGTCGGACTCGCGGGTCAGCTTCTTGCCGCCCGCCTTTGCCTGTGCTTCTTCCTCGTTGCGGGCGACGTAGATGTTGCCCTCTTCGTCGTACCACGCCGGGATCTGATGGCCCCACCACAGCTGACGCGAGATGCACCAATCCTGGATGTTGTTGAGCCACTGGTTGTAGGTGGTGGTCCAGTTTTCGGGAACGAACTTGATCGAGCCGTCGGCGACTTTTTCGAGTGCGACTTCGGCGATCGACTTGCCGGGGAAGTGAGTGCCTTCGGGCGCGGGCTTGCTCATCGCGACGAACCACTGGTCGGTTAGCATCGGTTCGATCACGACGCCAGTGCGGTCACCACGCGGGACCATCAGCTTGTGCGGCTTGACCGATTCCAGCAGGCCCTGCGCGTCGAGGTCGGCAACGATCTGTTTGCGCGCATCGTAACGGTCCAGGCCCTGATACTGCGCCGGAGCGTTTTCGTTGATTTTCGCATCCAGCGTCATGATGCTGATCTGCGGCAGGTTGTGGCGCTGGCCGACGGCGTAATCGTTGAAGTCGTGCGCCGGCGTGATCTTCACGCAGCCGGTGCCGAATTCCTTGTCCACATAATCGTCGGCGATGATCGGGATCTCGCGGCCGGTCAGCGGCAGCTTCAGCATCTTGCCGAGCAGGGCCGTGTAGCGCTCGTCGGTCGGATCGACCGCGACTGCGACGTCGCCCAGCATCGTTTCCGGGCGGGTGGTCGCAACCGTGATGTGGCCGCTGCCGTCGGCGAGCGGATAGCGGATGTGCCACATGTGGCCGTCTTCTTCCTCAGAGACGACTTCGAGATCGGACACGGCGGTGTGCAGCTTCGGATCCCAGTTGACGAGGCGCTTGCCGCGATAAATCAGGCCTTGCTCGTACAGGCGCACGAACACTTCAACCACGGCCTTGGACATCTTTTCGTCCATCGTGAAGTACTCGCGGCTCCAGTCGGTGGAGGCGCCAAGGCGGCGCATCTGACCGGTGATGGTGGAGCCGGAATGCTCCTTCCATTCCCAGACCTTTTCGAGGAATTTCTCGCGGCCGAGGTCATGGCGCGAAATCTTTTGCGCGTCGAGCTGGCGTTCCACCACGATCTGCGTCGCGATGCCCGCATGGTCGGTGCCTGGAATCCATGCGGTGTTGTGGCCGCGCATGCGGTAGTAGCGGGTCAGACCATCCATGATGGTCTGGTTGAACGCATGGCCCATGTGCAGCGTGCCGGTGACGTTGGGCGGCGGCAACTGGATGCTGAACGACGGCTTATCGGCGTCGGTGGTTGCGGTGTAGTAACCGCGCTTTTCCCATTCGGTGCGCCACTGTTTTTCAATCTCGGCGGGCTCGAAAGATTTGGCTAATTCCATGATTCAACGTGTGATTTTGCGAAACCGAACATTATAAGGGAGCGGGTGGCTGACTTTATGGTCCAAGCGCGTATAATTCGCGGATCGCCATTTAGAGCCGATCCTCTACAAGGTTCGGCGGCGCAACGCTAGGGGTCCTGGCCAGAGGAAGAATTGGCCGGGTGAGAAACACCCTCAAACCTGATCTGGGTAATGCCAGCGAAGGGAAGCATCCGGAAAATCCGTCCGTCCTTTTCCGCCGCTCCTTCGCTTTACTGATTTAGCAAAGGAGCACCATGAACGCCAACCCGCAATTCCTCGCCGCCACCGCCAAGGTGGATGAAGCGGCGATCCAGCCGCTGCCGAATTCCCGCAAGATTTACGTCGAAGGCTCGCGTCCCGACATCCGCGTGCCGATGCGCGAAATCAGCCAGTCCGACACGCCGGCATCGATGGGCGCGGAAAAAAATCCGCCGATCTATGTGTACGACACTTCCGGTCTCTACACCGATCCGGACGCGAAGATCGACATCCGTTCCGGCCTGCCGGCATTGCGCGCCCCATGGATCGCCGAGCGCGACGATACCGAAGAACTGGCCGGCCCGTCGTCGCAATACGGCATCGAGCGCCTGAACGATCCGAAGCTGGCCGAACTGCGCTTCAACCTGCACCGCAAGCCGCGCCGCGCAAAGGCAGGCAAGAACGTGACGCAGATGCACTATGCTCGACAGGGCATCATCACGCCGGAAATGGAATATGTCGCGATCCGCGAAAACCTGCGCCGCAAGGAGTATCTCGAAGGCCTGAAAGCCTCCGGTCCGATGGGGCAGAAGCTGGCCGACCTGATGGGCCGCCAGCATCCGGGCCAGAGCTTCGGCGCGGCCATTCCTGCCGAGATCACGCCGGAATTCGTGCGCTCCGAAATCGCCCGCGGCCGCGCCATCATTCCCAACAACATCAACCACCCGGAATCCGAGCCGATGATCATCGGCCGCAACTTCCTGGTGAAGATTAACGCCAACATCGGTAACTCCGCCGTGACCTCGTCGATCGGTGAGGAAGTCGAGAAGATGACCTGGGCTATCCGCTGGGGCGGCGATACCGTGATGGACCTGTCCACCGGCAAGCACATCCACGAAACGCGCGAATGGATCATCCGCAATTCGCCGGTACCGATCGGCACGGTGCCGATTTATCAGGCGCTGGAAAAGGTCAACGGCAAGGCCGAAGACCTGACGTGGGAAATCTTCCGCGACACGCTGATCGAGCAGGCGGAGCAGGGCGTCGATTACTTCACGATTCACGCCGGCGTGCGCCTGCAGTACGTGCCGCTGACGGCCAAGCGCATGACCGGCATCGTGTCGCGCGGCGGTTCGATCATGGCGAAGTGGTGCCTCGCGCATCACAAGGAATCGTTCATCTATGAGCGTTTTGAAGAAATCTGCGAAATCATGAAGGCCTACGACGTCGCCTTCTCGCTCGGCGACGGCCTGCGTCCGGGCTCGATCTACGACGCCAACGATGAAGCGCAGCTCGGCGAGCTGAAGACGCTGGGCGAGCTGACGCAGATCGCATGGAAGCACGACGTGCAGGTCATCATTGAAGGCCCGGGCCACGTGCCGATGCACCTGATCAAGGAAAACATGGACCTGCAACTGGAACAGTGTCACGAAGCGCCGTTCTATACGCTCGGGCCGCTGACGACCGATATTGCGCCGGGCTACGATCACATCACTTCCGGCATTGGCGCCGCGATGATCGGCTGGTACGGGACCGCGATGCTGTGCTACGTGACGCCGAAGGAACACCTCGGCCTGCCGAACAAGGCCGACGTCAAAGAAGGCATCATCACCTACAAGCTCGCTGCGCATGCCGCCGACCTGGCGAAGGGACATCCGGGTGCGCAGATCCGCGACAACGCACTGTCGAAGGCACGCTTCGAGTTCCGCTGGGAAGACCAGTTCA